>NZ_RZTF01000072.1:0-1270 GCF_004023175.1 Mesorhizobium sp. M7A.F.Ca.MR.362.00.0.0 | reverse complement strand
GGCCGCTGTTCAAGGCGCCGAAGGGTGAGCCGGACGATCTGACCGTGATCAAGGGCATCGGCCCGGTCGCAGCCAAGGATCTCAACGAGCAGGGCATCATCACCTTCGCGCAGCTCGCCAAGCTGACCGACAAGGATGTTGCCAAGATCGACGAGCACATGTCCTTCAGCGCCGACCAGATCAAGGACTGGCGCGAGCAGGCCAAGGAATTGGCTGCGAAGTAATTTTCTGGCGACCTGGTCGCCGGATCGGACTTGAAACGGAACGCGAACGCGTTCATAAGGCCTTTTAGGCGCCTTGCGGCGCAACGGAGTTAGTTAGATGGCACACAAGAAAGCTGGCGGCTCGTCGCGCAACGGTCGCGACTCGCATTCCAAGCGCCTGGGCGTGAAGAAGTTCGGCGGCGAAGCCGTCATCCCGGGCAACATCATCATTCGTCAACGCGGCACCACGTGGCATCCCGGCGTCAATGTCGGCATGGGCACGGACCATACGCTTTTTGCGCTCGAGACCGGCGCCGTGACGTTCAACAAAAAAGCCAACGGCCGAACCTACGTATCGGTCAACCCGATTGCCAAAGCCGCGGAGTAGCCGGTTCCGCACTAGAACACCGGCGCCCATCTCGGGACCGGTGTCTGGCAAAGCCAGGAAAAGGATCAGGGGAGATGGGTTTCCATCTCCCCTTTTTCTTGTGCCTGGAGGACTTTCAAATGGTTGCCGAAGCGGAAGACTCAGAAGACGAAAGTTACGCGATAGATTGTCCGGTGCTGGTCACCGAGCGACTGGTGATGCGGGCGCCTCACGAAGGCGATATCGCGCAACTGGTCGAGCTTGCCGACAACCGCCATGTCGCCGAAATGCTGGCCCGCATGCCGCACCCCTATGGCGAGGCCGAGGCGCGCTCTTTCCTGGCCATGACCAAGTCGCGCCGGGCCGGTATCGCTTATGCCCTGACGCTGGCCGGCACCGACACTTTCGTCGGTTGCGCCGGCCTCAACACCACCGATCGCGGGCTGGAGCTCGGCTACTGGATCGGCGAGCCGCACTGGAAGAAGGGCTATGCGACGGAAGCAGCGCATGCGCTGGTCGATCTCGCCTTCCAGAGGACGTCGATCCAGGTTCTGCATGCCTCGACCCGGGTCATCAATCCGGCCTCGCGCCGCGTCATCCACAAATGCGGGTTCCAATATGCCGGCCAGGGCATGCTGAACTCGATCGTCGCCGGCCAGGTGCCGGTCGAGCGTTATCGGCTCGATAGGAAGACCTGGAC
>NZ_RZTF01000730.1:0-1450 GCF_004023175.1 Mesorhizobium sp. M7A.F.Ca.MR.362.00.0.0 | reverse complement strand
CGCCAGCCTGAGGTCGGCCAGGTTGGAGAGGATGCGCAGCCGGACGGTGCCGCCCGAAATGCGCTCGATCATCGGTGCGACTGCCTCGGCCATGGTATTGACCGTGTTGGCGCCCATCGCGTCGCGCACGTCGACGAGCAGATGCAGCACCACCATCGGTCCGACTTGCGTCTCCTCGAACACCTGCACTTCAATCTCGCGGCAGCCGCCGCCGAGGCCGATCAGCACCCGGTCCTTCTCGTTGGCGGCGGCGATGATCTGGTCGCGGGCCGACAGCAGCCTGGCGCGTGCGCCGTGCGGATCGGACAGACCGAGTATCTGCACCTGTGCCCGCATGATCGGTGCGGTGCTCGATGTCTCGAAGCCGCCGCAACCGCGGGCGATGCGCGCCATGTAGGAGGCGGCGGCGACCACCGACGGCTCTTCCACCGCCATCGGGATGAGGTAATCGCGACCGTTGATGGTGAAGTTGGTGGCGACGCCGAGCGGAATCTCGAAGGTGCCGACCACATTCTCGATCATGCCGTTGGCGAGATCGAGCGGCAGGACGCCGCCGCGCAAGGCATCGCGATCCGCCTGCCCAAGACGAGCGGCGTCGCCGACCGTCGCCAGGCGATCGGCCGGCGACAGGTCGCGGAATTTCTCGATGCGGGAATTCAGCCGCGGCTCGACACCGCTGTCCTGGACAGCCACCATCACGATCGCCTCCCTGCGAATGCTTGTCGTTGAGGCAGCTATCGTTTAACTGATACCATCTATCAAGGTACAGCTACAGGAAACAGCGACAAACTGTACCAGTCCATATCAGGGCACGCAGCCCATCGGAGGATGTTCTGGGATGACGCGCGCCGAGGCCGTGGCGGCAGAGATCAGAAGGCGCATCGAGACCGGCTCGATTACCGTCGGCGCCAAGCTTCCGTCGATACGCAAGGCCGCCGAGCAATTCGACGTTTCCAAGAACACCATCGTCGATGCCTATGACCGGCTGGTATCCGCGGGCATCGCGTTTTCGCGGCCCGGCGCCGGCTTCATGGTCGCCGAGCGTCGCCGGCAGACGCCGAGCGAGCGTCCCCGCCATGTCGCGGAAGCGGTCGACATCGCCTCGCTGCTCAATGCGCAGTTGGAGGAGAGCTTTTCGATCCGCGTCGGCGACGGGCGGCCGCCCGCCTCATGGATGGAGGAATCGGAAGTGCGGCGCCATCTCGGGCTGCTCGGCCGGCACCAGAGGTCCAGCAGTGACGGCTATGGTTCGGCGATGGGCCTGCCGGCGCTGCGCGAGCGCCTCGCCTTCGACCTCATGGAGCGCGAGGTGCAGGCGAGCCCGGACCAGATCCTGCTGACATTCGGCGCCAACCACGCACTGGACCTGATCATACGCCGCTTCCTCGTCGCCGGCGATACCGTGCTGGTCGACGACCCCGGCTATTACCCGCTTTTCGCCAAGCTGAAG
>NZ_RZTF01000729.1:684-1456 GCF_004023175.1 Mesorhizobium sp. M7A.F.Ca.MR.362.00.0.0 | reverse complement strand
GGCTGGAGAAGATCGTATAGGCCCAGCTGTCGCTGAGGCTGGTCAGCGCCATCGACTTGCCTTCGTTGATGATCTGGATCAGGCCGCGCAGCAGGAAATTCATGCCGAGCGTGGCGATCAGCGACGACAGCCCGCCATAGACCACCAGCGACCCGACCAGGAAGCCGAGCAGCATGCCGGTGACGAGTGCGGCGGCGATGCCGAGGAACGGATCGTAGCCGGCCTGCACGACCAGCGCGAAAACCCATGAGGCAAAACCCATCGTCGCCGGAAACGACAGGTCGATCTCACCGCAGGTGACGACGAAGACCAGCGGCACCACCACGAACAGCGCAACGGGGAGCGTCGTCAGCACCGAGCGGTAGAGATACCAGGTGGTGAAGACGGTCGGGTTGGCGATCATGAACACCGTCATCATGACGATGAACACGGCGAGCGTGCCGAGCGCGGCACGGTTGTCGAGGATGAAGCCGCGCATCCAGTGATCGGAAGGGTGTTTCCACTCTTTCTGGGCACTGGGGCGGGCAATGCCGGAGGACGGCTCGTGCAGATCTGGCTCCATGGTCTTGCTCATCGTGCTCTCTGCTCCGCGTCGCCGGCATCGTGCAGTCCGGCCAATCCGCCGGGATGCGCGACCTCTTCCATGAAGTTGATGAGATCTTCGGCCGACTTGACCTCGCTGCGGTCGGTCGTCAGTGCGACCTTGCCGCGATCCAGCACGACGAAGCGATCGGCGATGTCGAAGACATGATGGATGTTGTGGCCGATGAAC
>NZ_RZTF01000729.1:0-674 GCF_004023175.1 Mesorhizobium sp. M7A.F.Ca.MR.362.00.0.0 | reverse complement strand
AGACAGCACCTGGCGCACGAAATGGAACACCTTGGCGGTTTCGGTCAGCGACAGCGCCGTCGTCGGCTCGTCGAGGACGATCAGCTCGGCCTGCTTGTAGATGGCGCGGGCGATCGCCACGCCCTGGCGTTCGCCGCCCGAAAGCTGGCCGACGATCGACTGCGGCGTGAACACTTTCGAGGTGAAGCCGATCTCGCGCATCAGCCGGCTCGCTTCCTCGATCTCCTTGTTGACCCTGAGAAAGCCCATGAAGCCGGTCAGCTCGCGGCCCATGAAGATGTTGCGAACGATGGTCTGCTGCACGGCCAGCGCCCGGTCCTGGAACACCGTCTCGATGCCGGCCTCGCGCGAACGCGCCGCACTCCACCCGGTCACCGGCTTGCCGCGCACGAGGATTTCGCCGCTGGTCGGCTTGACCACGCCGGACAGGATCTTGATCAGCGTCGACTTGCCGGCGCCATTGTCGCCGAGCAGGCCGACGACCTCGCCGCGGTCGACGCTGAGATTGACCCCGCCCAGCGCATAGACCTGGCCATAGGACTTGCTGATGTCGCGCAGTTCGATGAGGCGTTCTGCCATCGGATCCTCGCTTGATTGTCTGTTGCCGGCTTTGTCGCCAGCGGTCCCGCCGGCCGGGGCCTGAGATCCCGGCCGGCGGCTTGGGAGGTCAGCGC
>NZ_RZTF01000728.1:0-1458 GCF_004023175.1 Mesorhizobium sp. M7A.F.Ca.MR.362.00.0.0 | reverse complement strand
CTCCCCGTCACTATACGGGGAGAAGGTGCCGGCAGGCGGATGAGGGGCAGCGCTGCCCGAACATATTTTGGGAGGAACCAGCACTTGTCCGAATCCATCATCTCCGCCGACCTCGTCGACAAGGACAACGGCGCGCGCAAGCCCAACCTCGAGCGCGACTACGCCTCGCTCGGCGAGCGGCTCGACCGTCGCGGCATCGCTATCGACGCTATCAGAGACAAGGTCGAGAAATTCGCGGTGGCGATCCCGTCCTGGGGCGTCGGCACCGGCGGCACCCGCTTTGCCCGTTTTCCCGGCGCCGGCGAGCCGCGCGACATCTTCGACAAGATCGAGGACTGCGCCGTCATCCAGCAATTGACGCAAGCGACGCCGACCGTCTCCCTGCACATTCCGTGGGACAAGGCCGACCCGAACCGGCTGAAGCAGGCGGCTTCGCGCTTTGGCCTCGGCTTCGACGCCATGAACTCCAACACTTTTTCCGACGCGAAGGACCAGGCGCTTTCCTACAAATTCGGCTCGCTGTCGCATGCCGATGCCGGCACGCGCCGGCAAGCGGTCGAGCACAATCTCGAATGTATCGAGATCGGCAAGACGCTCGGCTCCAAGGCCCTGACGGTGTGGATCGGCGACGGTTCGAACTTCCCGGGCCAGGTCAATTTCGCCAAGGCGTTCGAGCGCTATCTCGACGCCATGAAAGAGGTTTACGCCGGACTGCCCGCCGGCTGGAAGCTGTTCAGCGAGCACAAGATGTACGAGCCGGCCTTCTATTCCACCGTCGTGCAGGACTGGGGCACCAACTACATGATCGCCAGGGAATTGGGCGACAAGGCGTTCTGTCTCGTCGACCTCGGCCACCATGCCCCCAACGTCAACATCGAGATGATCGTCTCGCGGCTGATCCAGTTCAAGAAGCTCGGCGGCTTCCATTTCAACGATTCGAAGTATGGCGACGATGATCTCGATGCCGGTTCGATCGACCCCTACCGGCTGTTCCTCGTCTTCAACGAACTGGTCGATGCCGAACTGTCCGGCACCGAGGGTTTCGATCCGGCGCACATGCTCGACCAGAGTCACAACGTCACCGATCCGATCGAAAGCTTGATGCTGTCGGCGGTCGAGGTGCAGCGCGCCTATGCGCAGGCGCTGCTCGTCGATCGCAAGGCGCTGGAAGGTTTTCAGGACAGTAATGACGCGCTGATGGCGACGCAGACGCTGAAAGCCGCTTATCGAACCGATGTCGAGCCGATCCTGGCCATGGCGCGGCTGAAGACTGGTGGCGCCATTGATCCGGTCGCGGCCTATAGGGCGGCGGGTTACCGCGCCAAGGTCGCTGCGGAACGTCCCGCGGTCGCCGGTGGCTCGGGCGGCATTGTCTGAGCCCGAGCCGGCCCCCTCACCCGGCCGCTTTGCGGCCACCGCCCTCCGGGCGTTCGTTGTTCGAAAAGCCAAGCAGTTGGC
>NZ_RZTF01000727.1:0-1463 GCF_004023175.1 Mesorhizobium sp. M7A.F.Ca.MR.362.00.0.0 | reverse complement strand
GTGAAATTATAGTACCTGTGAAGATGCAGGTTACCCGCGACAGGACGGAAAGACCCCGTGGAGCTTTACTGTAGCCTGATATTGAATTTTGGTACAGCTTGTACAGGATAGGTAGGAGCCTTGGAAGCCGGAGCGCCAGCTTCGGTGGAGGCATTGGTGGGATACTACCCTGGCTGTATTGACATTCTAACCCGCACCCCTTATCGGGGTGGGAGACAGTGTCAGGTGGGCAGTTTGACTGGGGCGGTCGCCTCCTAAAAAGTAACGGAGGCGCCCAAAGGTTCCCTCAGAATGGTTGGAAATCATTCGTAGAGTGTAAAGGCACAAGGGAGCTTGACTGCGAGACCTACAAGTCGAGCAGGGACGAAAGTCGGGCTTAGTGATCCGGTGGTTCCGCATGGAAGGGCCATCGCTCAACGGATAAAAGCTACCCCGGGGATAACAGGCTTATCTCCCCCAAGAGTCCACATCGACGGGGAGGTTTGGCACCTCGATGTCGGCTCATCGCATCCTGGGGCTGTAGTCGGTCCCAAGGGTTGGGCTGTTCGCCCATTAAAGCGGTACGCGAGCTGGGTTCAGAACGTCGTGAGACAGTTCGGTCCCTATCCGTCGTGGGCGTAGGAAATTTGAGAGGAGCTGTCCTTAGTACGAGAGGACCGGGATGGACGCACCGCTGGTGTACCAGTTGTCTTGCCAAAGGCATAGCTGGGTAGCTATGTGCGGAAGGGATAAGTGCTGAAAGCATCTAAGCATGAAGCCCCCCTCAAGATGAGATTTCCCATAGCGTAAGCTAGTAAGATCCCTGAAAGATGATCAGGTTGATAGGTTTGAGGTGGAAGCGTGGTGACACGTGGAGCTGACAAATACTAATAGATCGAGGACTTAACTAATAAATGATTACTCATTCTTTCTTCTTACAACATAATCTAGTTTTGAGGGAATAACTCTCAAAATACAAATAGTCTGGTGGCGATAGCGAGAAGGTCACACCCGTTCCCATACCGAACACGGAAGTTAAGCTTCTCAGCGCCGATGGTAGTTGGGGGCTCTCCCCCTGTGAGAGTAGGACGTCGCCAGGCACCAAAAGGGGATAGTAGTCGTTAGGCTACTATCCCCTTTTTTTTGAAATTCATCGCGGAAGTTTACTTCTTTCTTTTTATGATTTAAGATATTAAGTAAGGTACCAAGTCTGAATTTAGGGGTGATAAAGTGCAAAAATCTAATGTAATTAGTCAATTTGCAGACTGGCTTGAAACAGAAGGCAAATCTGTTAACACCGTCACTACTTATCAACGTGAAATGAAAAAATTTCAAGACTGGCTCTACAAATATCCTACTTATTTAGAGAACATATCTCAGCAAGATGTTCAAAATTATCTCTCTTTTTTAGAGCAGCAGGGGAAAAGTCCAATAACTATTGATAAAATACTTGGTTCTATTAGAACCTTCGCTAAGTTCTTGAG
>NZ_RZTF01000726.1:0-1475 GCF_004023175.1 Mesorhizobium sp. M7A.F.Ca.MR.362.00.0.0 | reverse complement strand
GAGCCGGTGCATCACTGGTCGGCGCGTGGCGCCCGCGACCGGCGCATGGCGCTTTGGGCCGGCTTCGTCGTCGAAACGCCTGACAGCAAGCTCTATTTCGCCGGTGACACCGGCTTTCACAATGGCATCAACTACCGGCTGATGGCTGAGAAACATGGCGGTTTCCGCTTCGCCATCCTGCCGATCGGCGCCTATGAGCCGCGCTGGTTCATGGCGCCGCAGCACCAGAACCCCTGGGAAGCCGTGCAAGGCATGACACTGTGCAATGCCGCCCATGCCGCCGGCTGTCATTGGGGAACTTTCCAGCTCACTGACGAGCCGATCGACGAGCCGGCGCGCAAATTGACCGAGGCGCTTGACGATCAAGGCATCCCACGGCAGCGCTTTCGCGCCTTGCGGCCGGGCGAGGTATGGGATGTACCGGAGCACATAGTGCCCTGATCCGCATCGGTTTCGACGGAACCCCAGCGCGGCAACAGCGTTTTCATGCGGTTGAAAAATCTGTCGGGTTGCGAGGCATCGCCATGCTCAAATGGATCATCATCCTCCTGATCGTCGCCGCGGCGGCGAGCCTGCTCGGCATGCCGGCGCTGGCAGGTGCTGCCGCCACCGGCGCGCGCATCCTTATCGGCATCGTTCTGATCATCTTCCTGCTGGTGGTGCTGGGCATTTTCGCCGTCACGTGAGTCCGGCGCTTTCGCCGTGACCAAGCGGCTGCGCACTGGTAATTCCTGCCCGTTTCCGCCATATAGCGCCAAACGGACACGGAATTTCCGGAGCAATGGCCAGCACTGCCCCTTTCGCCAAGATGAACGGCATCGGCAACGAGATCATCGTTGCCGATATGCGCGGCCGTGCCGATCGAGTGACGGGGGCGGCGGCGATTGCGCTGAACGCCGATGCCGCGACCAGCTTCGACCAGATCATGGCGATCCACGACGCAAGGACGCCGGGCACCGCCTTTTTCATCGACATATTGAATTCCGACGGAACTGGCGCGCAGGCCTGCGGCAATGGCATGCGCTGCGTCGTCCAGGCGCTCGCCGCCGAGACCGGCCAGAAGATCTTCACCTTCGAAACCGTGGCGGGCATCCTCAATGCGCGCGAACATGCCGACGGCTCGATCTCGGTCGATATGGGCACGCCACGCTTCGGCTGGCAGGATATCCCGCTGGCCGAGGAATTCCGCGACACCCGCATGATCGAGCTGCAGATCGGCCCGATCGACGCGCCGGTGCTGCATTCCCCCTCGGTCGTCTCGATGGGCAATCCGCACGCCATCTTCTGGGTCGACAATGACGTCTGGTCCTATGAGCTCGACCGCTTCGGCCCGCTGCTCGAGAACCATCCGATGTTCCCCGAGCGCGCCAACATCACCATCGCTCAGGTTACTTCGCCCGAAACCATGATCATCCGCACCTGGGAGCGCGGCGCCGGACTGACCAAGGCCTGCGGCTCGGCCGCCTGCGCGGCCG
>NZ_RZTF01000725.1:0-1479 GCF_004023175.1 Mesorhizobium sp. M7A.F.Ca.MR.362.00.0.0 | reverse complement strand
GGGCGAGGCGCGCGAGCTGCCAATCTCCCCCCTTGAGGGGGAGATGTCCGGCAGGACAGAGGGGGGCGTTCAAGCACCGACATGTCCAGTTAAAACCTCGGAATGTCCGGAAACGGCAGCTTGCCGCCGGAAATGTGCATGCGGCCGAGTTCGGCGCATCGCCGCAGTTGCGGGAACACTTTTCCCGGGTTGAGCAGATGGTTGGGATCGAAGGCGCATTTGACCCGCATCTGCTGGTCGAGATCGATCTGGGTGAACATTTCCGGCATCAGGTCGCGCTTTTCCACGCCCACACCATGTTCGCCGGTCAGGACGCCGCCGACCTTGACGCAGAGCCGCAATATGTCGGCGCCGAAGCTTTCGGCCTTGTCGAGTTCGCCCGGTACGTTGGCATCGTAGAGGATCAGCGGATGCAGATTGCCGTCGCCGGCATGAAAGACATTGGCGACGCCGAGACCGTATTTTTCCGAGAGCTCGCGCATGCCGGCGAGCACGCGCGGCAGCTCCTTGCGCGGGATGGTGCCGTCCATGCAGTAGTAGTCGGGCGAGATGCGGCCGACCGCCGGAAACGCCGCCTTGCGGCCAGCCCAGAAGCTCAGCCGTTCCTGCTCGGACTGCGAAATGCGGCAGGTGGTCGAGCCGTTCTTGTAGGCGATCGCCTCGACCAGCCCGATCAGATGATCGACTTCGACGCCGGGGCCGTCGAGCTCGACGATCAGCAGCGCCTCGACATCGAGGGGATAGCCGGCATGGACGAAATCTTCCGCCGCATGGATCGCCGGCCGGTCCATCATCTCCATGCCGCCCGGGATGATGCCGGCGCCGATGATGTCCGCAACGCACTGGCCGCCCTGCTCGCTGGTCGGGAAGCCGATCAGCAGTGCACGTGCCGTCTCCGGCTTCTTCAGGATGCGCACGGTGACCTCGGTGACGACGCCGAGCAGCCCTTCGGAGCCGGTCATGACGCCGAGCAGGTCGTAGCCTTCCGCATCGAGGTGACTGCCGCCCAGCCGCACCACCTCGCCATTCATCAGCACCATCTCGATGCCGAGCACATTGTTGGCGGTGAGGCCGTATTTCAGGCAGTGCACGCCGCCGGAATTCTCCGCGACATTGCCGCCGATCGAGCAGGCGATCTGGGAGGATGGATCGGGGGCGTAGTAAAAGCCCTCCTGCTCGACGGCGGTGGTGATGCCGAGATTGGTGACGCCCGGCTGGGCAACGACGACGCGATTGGGAAAATCGATCCCGAGGATACGGTTGAAGCGGCTCATCACCAAAAGCACCGCGTCCTCGAGCGGCAGCGCGCCACCCGACAGCGAGGTGCCGGAGCCGCGCGGCACGACGCGGATGTTGCGGTCGTTGCAGTATTTCAGCACGCGCGAAACCTGCGCCACCGTTTGCGGCAGCACGACAACCAGCGGCAGCTGCCGATAGGCGGTCAGGCCGTCGCTCTCGAAGGCGCGCATGGAATTGGCG
>NZ_RZTF01000724.1:0-1490 GCF_004023175.1 Mesorhizobium sp. M7A.F.Ca.MR.362.00.0.0 | reverse complement strand
GCCTCGGGCGAGGTCGAGGCGGTAGGCTCCGGCGTTTCCAGCCTGCTGCCCGGACAATTGGTATCGATCTACGGCGCGCGCACCTGCGGCCTCTGCCGAGCCTGCCGCGAAGGCCGCGACAACCTCTGTGAACATGTTTCGGGTGTGCACGGTTTCCATCTCGACGGTTTCGCGCAAGAGAAGATCAACCTGCCGGCTCGCCTGCTGGTCCCCGCCCCGCCCGGCGTGACCGACATCGGCGCGGCGGTCGCGCCCGTCACCTTCGGCACGGTCGAGCACATGCTGTTCGACAACGCCAGGCTACAGCCCGGCGAGACGATCCTTATCCATGCCGGCGGATCCGGCATCGGCTCGGCAGCCATCCAGCTGGCCAAACGGATGGGCTGCACCATCATCACCACGGTCGGCTCCAACGACAAGATCGACAAAGCCAAGGCGCTCGGCGCCGACCATGTCATCAACTACCGCGACGACCGTTTCGAGGGCGTCGTGCGCAAGCTGACCAAGAAGAAGGGCGTCGATGTCGTCTTCGAACATGTCGGCGCCGACACTTTTGCCGCCTCGATGTTGTGCCTGAAGCGCGGCGGCCGCCTGGTGACCTGCGGTTCGACTTCCGGCGTGTCGACGCAGATCAATCTGATGCAGCTGTTCCAGCAGCAATTGAAACTGCTTGGCTCGTTTGGCTGCCGCATGGAAAACATGGCCAACGCCATGCAGAAAATGGCGGCGGGACAGGTCGCACCCGTCATCGACACCGAAGTCGGCTTCGACGGTATCGACGCCGCGCTGAAGCGCATGGAAGGCCGCGACGTTTTCGGCAAGATCATCCTGCGCGTCGGCTAGAGCCTTGACCTCTGTGTTCAAGAAGTTCCGCCGGGATCTAAAATTTCGCTACGGCAGGCAACTGCGCCAGCTCAATTACTGGCTGGTGGCGCGCGCCGCAATGATGATCATCTCGGTCCTGCGCCTGCTGCCGGCCGACAGTGCGTTGAATTTCGCCGACCGCGCCGCACGCATGGTCGGCCCCCGGGTGGGACGCCATCAGGTCGCCGTCGACAATCTGCGCAAGGCCTATCCGGAAAAGGGCGAAGCCGAGATCCAGGCGATCGCCTCCGACATGTGGGGCAACATGGCCCGTCTTGCCGCGGAATACATCTTTCTCGACGCCCTCTTCGACTATGACCCTACAGCGATCAAGCCCGGCCGCATCGAGGTCAAAGGAGCGGACCACTTCCTCGAAATCGCCAGCGAAGTGAAGCCGCACATCGTCTTTACCGGCCATCTCGGCAATTTCGAATTGCTGCCGGTGGCGGCGGCGACCTTCGGCATGAACATCACGGCGCTGTTTCGCCCACCCAACAATCCTTATCTTGCCGACTACATCCTCTCGACGCGCCGCTCGACCATGGGCTCGTTGCTGCCATCGATGGCCGGTGCCTCATTCGCCTTGGCCGGGGTCCTGGAGAACGGCGGCAACATCGGCATCCTTG
>NZ_RZTF01000723.1:0-1494 GCF_004023175.1 Mesorhizobium sp. M7A.F.Ca.MR.362.00.0.0 | reverse complement strand
CCGTCACTATACGGGGAGAAGTGCCCGGCAGGGCGATGAGGGGCGGCGCCGACTTCGACAATTGTTCGTTTGGAACGACCACCCCGAGCCGCGCTATCGCCCCGCTGATCACTTTACTTCTCTCCATCCTCTTCCTCATCCTGCCGGCACTCACCGCGCGGGCCATGGATATCCAGTCCGTCACCTCGCCAAAGGGCATCACCGCCTGGCTGGTCGAGGACTATTCCGTGCCGGTTGTCGCCATCCGCTTCGTCTTCGGCGGCGGCTCGACGCAGGATCCGGTCGGCAAGGAAGGGCTGGCCAATCTGATGACCGGCCTGTTCGACGAAGGCGCCGGCCCGCTCGACAGTGAAGACTTCCAGATCAAGCTCGACGATGCCGGCGCCGAGATGAGCTTCGACGAGAGCCGCGACGGCATCTACGGCTCGATGCGCATGCTGGCCGAGCAGCGCGACCAGGCCTTCGACCTGTTGCGGCTGGCGGTCAACGAGCCGCGCTTCGACCAGCTGCCGATCGACCGCATCCGCTCCCAGATCCTGTCCGGCATCGTCGCCGGCGAAAACGATCCCGACACGGTGGCGCAGAACAAATGGGCGCGCGCCCTCTATGGCGATCATCCCTATTCCCGCTCCGACCAGGGCACCAAGGAAAGCATCACCACCATCACGCGCGATGATCTCAATGCCTTGCACAAAGCGGTCTTCGCTCGCGGCGGCCTGCGTGTCGCCGTGGTCGGCGCCATCGACGCGGAGACGCTGAAGAAGAAGCTCGACATGGTGTTTGGCGACCTGCCGCAAAACCAGGCGCTCAGGCCGGTGGCCGATATCGACCCGAAGCTGGCGCAGCATATCGAGGTCGACTACGACCTGCCGCAGACCTCCCTGCAGCTCGCTTTTCCCGGCGTGAAACGCAAGGCGGCGGATTTCTTCCCCGCCGTGCTGATGAACGAGATTCTTGGCGGCGGCACCTTCACCTCGCGCCTGTTCCAGGAGGTGCGCGAGAAGCGCGGGCTGGCCTACAGCGTCAACTCCTCGCTCATCAACCAGGACCACGCCAGCGCGCTGATCGTCAGCACCGGCACCCGCTCCGACCGTGCGTCCGAAACGCTCGGCATCATCCGCGACGTGGTCAAGCGACTGGCCGAAGAAGGCCCGACCGAAGCGGAACTGGCGGCCACCAAGAAATACATGATCGGCGCCTACGCCATCAACAATCTGGACTCGTCCAGCGCCATCGCCTCGACGCTGGTCGAGTTGCAGCTCGACGATCTCGGCATCGACTACATGCAGCGCCGCGCCGGCTACATCAACGCGGTGACGCTCGATCAGGTCAAGGCGGCGGCGAAGAAGCTGCTGACCGCCGAGCCGACCATCATGGTCATCGGCCCGAAACTGGCCGGAGCCGGCAAGGGATGAGCCCCGGCACGCATTTCTCTTTTCCGGACGCCGGCGCCGCCCCTCATCGCCCTGCCGGGCACTTCTCCCCGTATGGTAA
>NZ_RZTF01000722.1:792-1497 GCF_004023175.1 Mesorhizobium sp. M7A.F.Ca.MR.362.00.0.0 | reverse complement strand
CATCATCACCGGCCGGGTGTGGAAGAAAAAAGGCGGAAAACCGGAAGGCGTCCACGTCATGCTGGTCGCGCCCGACGACGATTCGGCGGTGCGCCGGGCACTCGAATCGCTTGCCGCCGAAGGGTACGCCGAGGCCGAGCTCGACCAGATCGGCGACATGGACGGCATCCCCGACGAAGAGCCGCATATCTCAGCCTTCCAGGGCGCGCTCGAAGGCGAAGTGTCGATCGTCACCTTCGACGTGCCGATCTGAACCCGAACCCGGTCCAGCTTTCGAATCGACTGCCGAGACGAATCGGCGACCGAGGCCTTCCCAGCCGACAAAATGTGCACTGCCGCCTCAAGGAAGGCCGAGCTAGGCTTCTCGGCTTCGGCTTGCCCGGGGCAAGTGTTCTGGTAAGAAACCATCACCATCATCAAACAGACGGAGCGGCCGTGTCCCAGCCCATCAAGATAGGCATCGTCGGCGTTGGCAAGATCGTCCGCGATCAGCATCTGCCGGCCCTGGCGAAAGACCAGGACTATCGCCTCATCGCGGCTGCCAGCCGTCACGGCAAGGTGGATGACATCCCGAATTTCCCTGATATCGAAGCCATGCTCGACGCGGTGCCCGAGCTCGAGGCCGTGTCGCTCTGCATGCCGCCGCAGTTCCGCTACGATGCGGCGCGCATCGCGCTGATGGCCAAGAAGCATGTCTTCCTGGAG
>NZ_RZTF01000722.1:0-782 GCF_004023175.1 Mesorhizobium sp. M7A.F.Ca.MR.362.00.0.0 | reverse complement strand
TTCCTGGAGAAGCCGCCTGGCGCCACGGTCAGCGAGGTCGAGGACCTCAAGACATTGGCCGCGCAGAACGGCGTCTCGCTGTTCGCCAGCTGGCACTCGCGCTATGCGCCGGCGGTCGAGGCCGCGCGTGCTTTTCTAAGTTCAGCCCGCATCCACTCGGCCGCCATCAACTGGAAGGAAGACGTGCGCCGCTGGCACCCGAACCAGGAATGGATCTGGGCTCCCGGCGGTTTCGGCGTCTTCGATCCCGGCATCAACGCGCTGTCGATTGCCACCCATATCCTGCCGGCGATGTTCATCACCTCGGCGGTGCTGGATTTTCCCGAAAACCGCGCCTCCCCGGTTGCCGCGCGCGTCGCCTTCCGCACCTCGAACGGGTTGCCGGTGACGATGGACCTCGACTGGCTGCAGACAGGCCCGCAAAGCTGGGACATCCTGGCCGACACCGACAAGGGCGCGATGGTGCTGTCGGGCGGCGGCTCGAAGCTCGCCATCGACGGCAAAGTGGTTCATGACGAGCCGGAGGCCGAGTATCCGATGCTCTACCGGCGCTTTGCCGAAATCGTGCGCGCCGGCACCTCCGATGTCGATCTGGCGCCGCTACAGCATGTCGCCGACGCCTTCATGCTCGGCAAGCGCAACGTGGTCGAGGCGTTCTTCGATTGACAATGGGCAGTGAAGAGCGACCTCGCTCCGATCCCCACTTCCCGGATCATTTGCGAAGGGCGCGCCGCCCCTCATTGTCCTGCCGGACATTTCTCCCCGTATAGTGACGGGGAGAA
>NZ_RZTF01000721.1:934-1498 GCF_004023175.1 Mesorhizobium sp. M7A.F.Ca.MR.362.00.0.0 | reverse complement strand
GAGGATGCCCGGCCAGCTCTCCGCCGGCAGGCCGTCGATTGCGACAACCCCGAGGAAGCGGTTCTCCACAAGCGGGGTCAGGCCGTGCTGCAGCTCGGCCGTGACCAGCCAGTCGAGATACATCGGGATGTCCGGCAGACGAAGAGGATGGTTTTCGCCTGTGATGCAGAAGCGGACGAACTGGAGCAGCTCGTCATAGCGGGCGACCCGAAATCCGCCTCTCTCGTCCGCCTCGCGCGTCGCCATCCGCTGAATGGAGACGACATTGCCGAGATATTGCTCGATCTCGCGGATCGAGGCGCGGAAGGTGTCGAGCGTTGTCACCGCATAGGATGCCGATCGGCTTGCCGGATCGGAATAGACATAGCGTGCGAGGCCAGATCGCCGCGGCTCCGGCGGCCGCCACGTCAGGATGAGCGCATGCCGGCTCTCGAAGTGTCCGCTTTCTCGCTGGAAGTGGAGCCGTCTCTCGAAGTCGATGGCCCGCGTGACTGGGTCGGGGAAATGGCACTCAGCTTCGTCGGGGTAATCGGAAGTCGGCACCCGCACGGCTTCGACCTGGAT
>NZ_RZTF01000721.1:0-924 GCF_004023175.1 Mesorhizobium sp. M7A.F.Ca.MR.362.00.0.0 | reverse complement strand
ACCTGGATCATCCACCCCGATCCAAGGCGCGCGAGAATGGTGTTGATCTGCCGCGAGACCTCGTTGCGCTCGGCGTCCGTCGAACTCTCACTGTCGGGGCCGGCAAAATACCAGCCGGCCATCAGCGAACCGTCCTTCAGCAGGATCACGCCGTTGTCGACGAGACCTGCGTAGGGAACGAGATCGGCGAAGGATGGTCCAGATTGGCGGAAAGTCTTGAGTGCGACCATGAGCGCCTCAAAACCTGCGCCATGGCGTCGATGTGGCCCGATAGTACGGCTTGTACGAGATGTGACGGATGTAAACCCGCCGCATCATGGGATCGGACTTCGCCATCATGCGAAGGGCCGCGACGGCGAGCAGCCAGATCGCGACGCCGAAGAGCGCGGCATACCAGGTCAGCACGACGAAGATCAGGATCACCGAAGCGAGGCCGGTAAGCAGAACCAGTTCCCGGTCTGCTCCCATGAGGAGGTTGGGGCGCGAAAGCGCTCTGTGCACGCGCGAGCGCGCGAGATTGGCGCCTGACTCAGCCATCGGCCCCCTCCCCTGCCGCTGCAATCGAGGCCTGTGACGGCGCCTCTCCGATCGAGGCGCCCGTAGCGCCGAACAGGGCGACGATCTGAGTGGCGCCGAGCAGGATGCCAGCGACGAGCACGACATAGACGAGCCGCCGCGCGAAGTCGTTGAGCTCGCCGCCGAAGATCAGCATGCCACCGGCGATCGCGACGGCGGCGAGCGCAATGAAGCCAGCCACCGGACCGGTGATGGACTGCTGGATCTGCTGCAGGGGAGATTCCCAGGGCAGGCCGCCGCCCGAAGAGGCAAGGGCCGGATCGGCCAGGCTGACGCAAGAAAGGGCGGCCAGCGCCGCAAAGGCCCAAGTGATTTGTGTCTTACGCGACATGGCTGTCCTCATCGATC
>NZ_RZTF01000071.1:15434-20957 GCF_004023175.1 Mesorhizobium sp. M7A.F.Ca.MR.362.00.0.0 | reverse complement strand
TCGCATCCGGGAAAACGGCGGGCCAAGGCCCGCCGTTTTGCTGTCCGGTTCTGTCTGTAAGAGCTGCCGATCAATAACCGCTCGGGCAGCGGTCGATGTAGACGCGGCCACGACGATCACGGTAGCGGCATTCGCCACGCTCGCTCGCCCGGCCGATCAGCGCGCCGGCCACGGCGCCGACAGCACCACCGACGACGGCGCCTTCAACCGGATCGCCAGCGACCGCCGCACCGACGGCAGCGCCACCGAGGCCGCCTACGGCCGCGCCTTTTTCCGTTTGCGAACAAGCGGCGAGCGGCACCAGCAGCGCCATCAAAAGCATCATTTTCTTCATCATCGTTCCTCTCCGATAGGAGCCGCCTCCGCCGCCAGGCGAATCTCTAACTCGCAACTCCGCGATTCGATCCCTGAGACATTGCCCGGCAAAGGGTTCAGGCTTTCAGCGGAAAGCGATGCTTCGATCTGGATCTAACGGCTGAACGGGATCAGCGCGCGGACCCTGGCATCGCGCAGATACAGGCCGCCCCACAGGATAATGCCGAGATAGACGCCGAACAGCATGTGCGAGAACAGCGGGTTGTCGACACGGACATTGGTGGCGATGGCGCCGCCCATATAGGCGGTGAGCAGGATGGCGCCGAGCACCGAGGTGCGCGGCAGTGCATAGAGAGCGGTCGAGATCAGGCCGATGACGCCCAGCATGCGCGCGACATTGGCATCGGCCGGCCAGCCGAGCGGCACCATCGTCTGGGTGACGACATCGAGCGGCGGCAGCTTGATGACGCCATCGAAAATCATGAACAGCACGATGACGCCGCTGAGCGCGCGGCCGGTCCATAAAGCGCCCGGCGAGACGGGCGCGATTTCGGAAATGCTCATGGTGGTCCCTCCTAGTGGTTCGAGCCCTTTTCGCTGGGGTCGACCCAAGGACGTGGCATGGGGCTGCGATCCGACAGAGGTCCGAATTGTTTTAAGCCCGCGCGCCTTCGCCTAGGAAAAATAAAACTTTTCCGCGGGGATCATCTTCGGCGGCGTTTCGCCCAGCGCTTCGAACACCGAGATTTCGCAGACACGGCAGAGGCCGTCGAGTGCAAGGTCGTTGGCCTCGGTGCCGAACGGATCCTCGAGCTCTTCCGACAGCGCGTCGAGGCCGAAGAAAGTATAGGCGATCAACGCCGTGAACAGCGGCGTCGCCCAACCGGTGGTCGAGATCAGGCCGATCGGCAGCAGCAGGCAGACGATGTAGGCCGTGCGATGCACCAGCAGCGTGTAGGCGAAGGGTAACGGCGTACCGGCGATCCGCTCGCAGCCGGCCTGGATGGCGGCGATCGACGCGAGCCTCTCATCGAGGATACGAAAGCCGATCGAGTCGACATCGCCCGCCCGGCGCTGCGCATTGGCACGCCGGCCCATGCGCCTGACCATCTCATCTGCCGGATTGGAAAAGGCTGCGGCCTTGTCCGCCTCGGCGTCGATGAAGGCGCGGGCATCCTTCATGCTGTCGATCTTGCGCAACTGCCCGCGCAGGAAATGACAGAAGGCGAGCGCTTCCATCAGCAGGGCGCGCTGCTCGGTCTGGTCCGGGATGAGGCTGGTGGTGGCGCGGGCCAGGTTGCGCATTTCGAAGACCAGCGCGCCCCACAGCTTGCGCGCCTCCCACCAACGGTCGTAGGCGGCGTTGTTGCGGAACGAGAGATAGATCGACAATGTCACGCCGACCAGGCCGAAAGGCGTGATGTTGAAGATGCTGAAATCAAGCTGGAACCGGCGCGCCACGGCCAGGATGATCGCGGCATAAAGCGCGAAGCCCAATATCTGCGGCAGGATGCGTGGCACGACCGAACCGCGCATGATGAAGAACAGCTTCAGGAATGTGGGGCGCGGGCGAACGATCATCGAAGGCCTTTCACGGACCGGCATCGGCCCTCAGCTCCTCTATTGTGCGATGCGACAGGTCCGCAAGCCCAGCCGCCAGCGACATCGCCATGTCGTCCTTGCAGCGCCTGGACTATCGGCACGCGCCGGTCGCGGATATTGAAGAGCACGTGGGCTGCGGCCCATTTCTGCAGGCGAGAGAAACGAATGACCGGCGAGACCGATCTGAAGACACTGCTGGCATCGATGACGCCGGAACTGTTGGCCGGCACCTATGTCTTCGCCACGCTGGCGCCTGGCGTCGCTCAGCCGGAAGGCGGTGAGGCGGTGATGGTGTTTCGTGAGCGCGAGGGCGTGACGCTGATCGTAACCGAGGAGAAGGCCATCGCTGCGGCACTGACCGCGTCATTCCGCTGCCGGATGGTCACGCTGAACATCCATTCGTCGCTGGAAGCCGTCGGCTTCCTCGCCGCCATCACCACGCGCCTCGCCGCCGCCGGCATGGGCGTGAACCCGGTTTCGGCCTTCTACCACGACCATCTGTTCGTCCCCGCCGACCGGGCGGAGGAAGCGCTGGAGCTGCTGGTTGGCTTGGCGGCTGAGAATCGAAGCTGAGGCTGGTGCTGCCCCTCATTCCCCTGCCGGGACCTTCTCCCCGTGAACGGGGAGAAGGGAGCTAACGGCCAAAGGCCGAGCCCGCGACCGCGGGCCGCCGATCGTTCGGCGCCCCCGCGGAGGGCCCGCCGCGGCAGCGGCGATACGGCCCGTGAGCGAAAACTAAGCCGCCTTCTTCTTCGGCTGGATCAGGCCGCGCTCGACCAGCAGCTCGGCGATCTGCACCGCGTTGAGTGCAGCGCCCTTGCGCAGATTGTCGGAGACGATCCACATCGACAGGCCATTGTCGATGGTCGAATCCTCGCGGATGCGCGAGATGAAGGTGGCGTCCTCGCCGGCCGATTCCAGCGGCGTGATGTAGCCGCCGTCCTCGCGCTTGTCCAAGACCTGGCAGCCTGGGGCTTCACGCAGGATATCCCGCGCCTCGTCGGCGGTGATCGGCTTTTCGAACTCGATATTGACCGCTTCCGAATGGCCGATGAACACCGGCACGCGCACGCAGGTCGCCGTCAGCTTGATCTTGGGGTCGAGCATCTTCTTGGTCTCGGCGACCATCTTCCACTCTTCCTTGGTGGAGCCGTCGTCGAGGAACACGTCGATGTGCGGGATGACGTTGAAGGCGATGCGCTTGGTGAACTTCTTGACCTCGACGCCATCGGCGACGAAGACCGCGCGGGTCTGCGTGAACAGCTCGTCCATGCCTTCCTTGCCGGCGCCGGATACCGATTGATAGGTGGCGACGACGATGCGCTTGATGGTGGCGAAATCGTGCAGCGGCTTCAATGCCACCACCAGCTGCGCCGTCGAGCAGTTCGGGTTGGCGATGATGTTCTTGCGCGTGAACAGCGAGATCGCGTCCGGATTCACTTCCGGCACGATCAGCGGCACGTCCTGATCGTAGCGGAAGGCCGACGAATTATCGATGACGACGCAGCCCTGCTTGCCGATCTTCGGCGACCATTCCTTGGAGACGCTGCCGCCGGCCGACATGATGCAGATGTCGGTGTCGGAAAAATCATACTGGTCGAGCGTCTTCACCTTCAGCGTGCGGTCGCCGAACGACACTTCCGTGCCCTGGCTGCGCCGCGACGCCAGCGCCACGACTTCGCTTACCGGAAAGCCGCGCTCTTCCAGTATGTTGAGCATTTCCCGGCCCACATTGCCCGTGGCGCCGACGATCGCTACCTTGAAACTCATCGAAAAATCTCCTGTCCCTCTCCGCTTGGTTTTTGGAGAAACCCGCTGGCCGATGCGGGTTCCGTCCCCCGGGCCGAACCCGGGAGAGGGTGGTTAGGCCAAGGGAGTCACACCGTTTTGGTGGTGGTTTTGGCCATAGTTTTGCTGGAACGAGGGGACGCGCCGACGCGCCCGGCCCAATGATGTGCATTGAGGCTGGGGGCATCGAATGCAAGAAGAGCCATCAAAAGGCCGCGCATCGAAAAACGATCCCGTTCAAAGCGGGCTTTTACGCGGTTTGCGTCAAGAGTCAATTGCGATGAGCGTCCTGTTGCCCTGTACAATGGCGGCGGCACGAAGTACGAACGGCATGACCATCCGGCTCATGGAGCGTCCCGACGCCCGCCGAAGACAGGCCCATTGCTGGGCATATAAGAATCCGAATTCCGAAAGAGTAAGATGTCCAACTTCGATGCACTCGTTCCCGCGCTGGCAAGGGCGCTGGAAAAACGCGGCTATTCCGAGCTGACGCCCGTCCAGAAGGCGGTTGTGGCGCCGGAACTCGGCGAGGCCGATGCGCTGGTTTCGGCGCAGACAGGCTCCGGCAAGACGGTGGCCTTCGGCCTCGCTCTGGCGCCGACCCTGCTTGAGGGCGCGGAGCGCTTTGGCCACGCCGCCGCACCGCTGGCGCTGGCGGTGGCGCCGACGCGCGAACTCGCCTTGCAGGTGACGCGCGAACTGGAATGGCTCTACGAACTGACCGGCGCCACCGTGGCGTCCTGCGTCGGCGGCATGGACATGCGCTCGGAGCGGCGTGTGCTGGAGCGCGGCGCCCATATCGTCGTCGGCACGCCCGGCCGGCTGCGCGACCACATCACCCGGCGCTCGCTCGACATGTCGGCGCTGAAGGCGGTGGTGCTCGACGAGGCCGACGAGATGCTCGATCTCGGCTTTCGCGAGGACCTCGAATTCATCCTCGACGCCGCTCCGGCCGAACGCCGCACGCTGATGTTCTCGGCCACCGTGCCGCGCTCGATCGCCACGCTCGCCCAGGGCTACCAGCGCGATGCGGTGCGCATTTCGGCGGCCGGCGAGGAGAAGCAGCATCTCGACATCGAATACCGGGCGCTGAGCGTCGCCCAGCCCGACCGCGAGAACGCCATCATCAACGTGCTGCGCTATTACGAAGCCAAGAACGCGCTGGTGTTCTGCAACACGCGTGCCGCCGTCAATCATCTGACCGCGCGCTTCAACAACCGCAACTTCTCCGTCGTGGCGCTGTCGGGCGAGCTCAGCCAGAACGAGCGCAGCCATGCCTTGCAGGCAATGCGCGACGGCCGCGCAAAAGTCTGCATCGCCACCGATGTCGCGGCGCGCGGCATCGATCTGCCCAATCTCGAGCTGGTCATCCACGCCGATCTGCCGACCAATCCGGAAACGCTGCTGCACCGCAGCGGCCGCACCGGTCGCGCCGGGCGCAAGGGCGTCAGCGCGCTGATCGTGCCCAACAGCGCCCGCAAGCGCACCGAGCGGCTGCTGCAGAACGCCGGCCTCAAGGCAACATGGGCGAGCCCGCCCTCGGCCGACGACGTGATGCGGCGCGACGACGAGCGCATCCTGGCCGATCCGGTTTTCGACGAGCCGGTGAAGGACGACGAACGCGGTTTCATCGACGCGCTCCTCGCCAGACATGGCGCCGAACAGGTGGCCGCTGCCTTCGTGCGCCAGTGCCGCGCCAGTCGCTCGGCGCCCGAGGACCTCATGGAGATCGCGCCCTTCACGCCGTCGCGTGAAAGGCCGGCGGGCGAAGGGTTCGCGCGCCGCGACGAGGCGCCCCGCCGCCCCGACGATTTCGGT
>NZ_RZTF01000071.1:10377-15426 GCF_004023175.1 Mesorhizobium sp. M7A.F.Ca.MR.362.00.0.0 | reverse complement strand
ACGATTTCGGTGACAGCGTCTGGTTCTCGCTGTCGATCGGGCGTCGGCAGAATGCCGAGCCACGTTGGCTGATCCCGATGCTGTGCCGCACCGGCAGCATCTCGAAGCGCGAGATCGGCGCCATCAAGATGCAGCCGGAAGAGACCTACGTGCAGATATCAGCCGACTGGGCCGACCGCTTCCTGGCCGCGATCGGTCCCGACCGCAAGCTGCAAGGCAACATCCTGGTGAAGCGGCTCGACGGTACGCCCGATCTTTCACGCGCCGGCTATCAGCCGCCAAGCCCCGACAAGAAGCCGCATCGCGGCAAGGCGCCGTTCGACCCCAACGCGCCGAAGCGCAAATTCGAAAAACGTGCACCGGCAGCAGTCGATCAGCGCCCGGCCGCCCCGCATGATGCAAAGCCATGGGCGAAGAAGCCGGGCAAGCCGAAATTCGACACCACCGGCGCGCCCAAGCACAAGAAGGCGAAGAAGCGGCCCGCCTAGAGCATTTCACCGTTTCACGGAAACGGCGATCTGCTCTAACTCTTTGTTTTGACGCAATTCCCAAGGGAAAACGCTATGCGTTTTCCCGGGAAAACCGCTTCACATTTTTCCTAGAATTGCTCTAGGACTTTGGCCGGAGGGACGCGCTTGCCTGCAGGCCAGCCTTGATGGCCGCCCAGCTGGCCGATGCCGGCGTCGGGCGATGCTGCTTTGCGATGCGTTCCGTCAGCGACGAGCGCCAGCCAGAATCCTCCGCCATCCTGCGGATCGCAGCGTACCAGCCGGCCTGGTCATTGGAATCGATCGCCGGCATCAGCCCGCCGCTCGCCTCGATCAGCGACGGCGCGGTCGAGACGATGACGGGAATGCCGAAATCGAGACATTCCGAGGCGCCATAGCCCCAGCCCTCGATATGCGAGGGAAAGACGCCGAAGGAAGCGCTGCGATAATATCGGATGAGCTCCGCATCGCTGATCGCTCCGGTGAACGTAACCCGCTCGAGCAGTCTCGGATGAGCCTTAAGATAGGCGCGCAGCGGATCGATCATCCAGCCCCAGCGCCCGGCGCAGACGAGCCGCGGCAGCTTGACGTCCTCGTCGAGCGCCTGCTGCCATATCCGTGCCAGCAGGATGTGGTTCTTGCGCACTTCGATGGTCGAGCAATAGAGCACGAACGGCTCGTCGGCCTCGATGCGCGAAGTCTGGCCGATGCGCGAAGCCGTCTCGTACAGGATGGACGGCATCGGAAACCGGTATACCACCGGCTGCGTGACGCCTGCCTGTTGCATATGATCGGTCAGCGTCGCACCAACTTCGTCGGATGCACAAAATGCCGGCGCGCCGGAACGCACGAGGTGCTCGAGATATGACCCGTAGCGAGCCTCGCCAGGGCTCATACCAACCATGTCGGGGCGCAGTGTCGGGATGAGATCGTGGCAAAGAAACGCAAGGCCACCGGCGCGCCCCGAGACGGCGGTTCGGTCGTCCCCGGTCAGAATGTGATGGCTGATCAGGACAAAGCCGCGTTCGGTCTCGTTCGGTTGGCTTGGAACCTGACGCGGGGCCGACTGGATCCGCGCCCGCTGGTACAGACGATAGGCCCTGATCAGCAGCCTCGTCGCCTGATAGGCAATCCCTTTGCGGCCATGGGTCACCGTCTTGGCGAGATGGCGGTCGGCGTCGCGCTTGCCCCATGGCTGCTGCCTCACCGCTTCGAGGGCCTGCGACATCGCCGTGCGTCTCCCAGGCCATCGTTTGAGGCGCCAGGGTGAAATCTCGCCCGTCGCGACATGGTCCTGCTCGAAAGGAGCGAGGGGGCGAAACCGGCCTTCCCACGGTCGGAACGCCACCACCTCCACGCTAGGGTCGGGATCGGCCAGGGCTGCGCTGACGAGAAAGCTTTCCACCCGTGGGATGCCGACAAGTCCCTGGCCGGACGGCCAGAACGTCAGGCCGGTGGCGTCGATGGCCAGCCTGGGAGGTCTTCTTTCCCCTCCATCTTCAATCACGGTTTTACTGTCAGGACTCTCGACTGTCATGTTCTGCTTCCGTCGAAGGCGGTTGCACTCGATGCCTTATGCTTCATTTGCCGCGAAGACGGTAGCCATGCTGGCCGTCTTGCCCATCGGCCCGGCCCTGTGCCACCTTCGGCCGGGACGTGGCGAGCGGGGGTGGCAAATGCGCGGCGAAGTACTTCACTATGACGAGATCCAGGGCTTCGGCTTCATATCCGGGGCCGACGGCAACCGTTACACCTTCACCCGCGAGAACCTGCGCCGGGAAACTGCTATGCGGAAGGGCGCGGCCGTCGAGTTCCAGCCGGGTGGCGGCCAGGCGCGCGACGTTTTTTCGATCGCCGCTCCGACTGCCACTGCGACCGCCGCCGACCCCGGCGTCAAGGCCGCACCGGCCCAGGCCAGCGTTCCGTCCGCAGTGGTCCCGCCCGCTGCGCAGCATTTCGGTCGATCTTCCGAGATAGCCGAGCCCGGCGATCTCTGGGGCTATTTCTGGCGCGGCGTGACGCAGAACTATTTCAATTTCGCCGGACGCGCCCGCCGCAAGGAATATTGGGGCTACTGCCTGTTCTGGACGGTTTGCCTGCTGATCATCGGCGGCATCGGCCTGTACACCGATATGGATATGGGCGGTTTCGACAGTGATATTTCGGGCGCGATAACGGTCGGGTTGTGCGGCACGTTCCTGCTGGCGACAATTCTTCCCAGCCTCGGCATGATCGTGCGCCGGCTGCACGACATCGGCCTGTCGGGCTGGCTCTGCCTGCTGATCCTGATCCCGACCATCGGCAGCCTGATCATCCTGGTCTTCGCACTGATCCCGACACAAGCCAGGGAAAACCAGTGGGGGCCGGTGCCTGCGGGCGTCAGAATATAGTTTGCGTGCATATTGCAATCGTACCCAACCCTGGGTAGCATCCGCCATCGCTAGCGTGAATGGGGGGCTGGTTATGCGCGGTGCGGTGCTTCACTACGACCAGGATCAGGATTACGGATACATCAACGGTATCGACGGCAAGCGCTATATCTTCACCCATAACGATCTGAATCAGGGGGTGACCCTCGCCAGGGGCGCCCTTGTCGAGTTTCAACCGGATGACGGTACGGCGCACGATATAGTCGCCGTCACACCGACAGCGCCATCGCCAAGCACGGGCCAGCCTCGGCAGCCACGCCGTTCGGCCGAGAGCAGGCCCGCCTATTCCACGGGTCTGTGGGCTTACTTCTGGCGCGCGATAATTGCAGACTATAGCAATTTCAAAGGTCGCGCCCGCCGCAAGGAATTCTGGGCCTTCTGGCTATTCTACACCCTCGGGATATTGGCGCTTCTAGGCTTCGGAATACTCGTTGACCTGGCGTTCAATGGCTTCAAAACCAATGCGGACAGGACGCCGATGAGGGCCATAGGGCTCATACCCTTGCTGGTTTTCTTTTCGGGATTGATCCTGCCGTCGATTGCCCTCGTCGTGCGGCGTGTGCATGACGCGGGTCTGAGCGGCTGGTTTGCACTGCTGGGCTTCATCACTCCCATTGGCAGCATTGCCTTGCTGGTCTTCGGACTTCTGCCGTCCCAGGTGGGCGAAAACCCTTGGGGACCAGTGCCGGCAGGCGTCAGGAGCTAGCCGCTTTTCAGCGCCTCGCCCGAAAGCCTGAGAAAGACCTTCTGGCCATGGCGTTCGGCGCCAAGCCGGTCGTAGAAGCGCAGTGCGCCCTCGTTCCAGTCCTCGCTGGTCAGGTCGATCCGACCGATGCCTTCGCGCAGGCAATGATCGGCGAGAAAGCCGATCAGCGCCCGGCCGACGCCGGCGTTGCGAACCTTCTCGCACACGAACAGATCCTTGAGGAACAGCAGCCGCTCAAGATCGATGCCGGGATGCGCGATCGCCACCGACGCCAGGCCGCCGACCTCGCCGTCGACGAAGGCGAGCGCGAAATGCGGATAGGCCGGGCTTTCCTCGCCAAGCCATTTTCGTGCGGCAGACAGGGCCCGGTCGGCATCGAGAGGCGGCTGCCGGTAGTGAACAGCCATCTCGCACAGCATGGCCGCGAGTGCCGCGGCGTCCTCGATCGTCGCCCAGCGGACGTCGACCGTCACGGTATCAGCCCAGGAATTTGGCGATGATCGCGTCGCCCATCTGAACCGTACCGACCTCGGTCATGCCATCGGACATGATGTCTTTCGTCCGCAGGCCCGCGTCGAGCACGGCGGCGATCGCGCTTTCGACGCGGTCGGCTTCCTCGACCATGCCGAAGGAATAGCGCAGGCACATGGCGAAGGACGCGATCATGGCGATCGGGTTGGCGATGCCCTTGCCGGCAATGTCGGGCGCCGAGCCGTGCACCGGTTCGTAGAGCGCCTTGCGCTTCTTGGTCTTCACATCAGGCGCGCCGAGCGAGGCCGACGGCAGCATGCCGATCGAGCCGGTCAGCATGGCGGCGATGTCGGACAGCATGTCGCCGAACAGATTGTCGGTGACAATGACGTCGAACTGTTTTGGCCAGCGCACCAGCTGCATGCCGCCGGCATCGGCCAGCATGTGGTCGAGCTTGACGTCGGAATAGCGCGCCTTGTGGGTCTGGGTGACGACCTCGTTCCACAGCACGCCCGACTTCATCACATTGCGCTTTTCCATCGAGGTGACGTGGTTCTTGCGGGTCCGTGCCAGTTCGAAAGCGACGCCCGAAATGCGCTCGATCTCGAACGTGTCGTAGACCTGCGTGTCGATGCCGCGCTTCTGGCCGTTGCCGAGATCGATGATCTGCTTGGGCTCGCCGAAATAGACGCCGCCGGTCAGCTCGCGCACGATCAATATGTCGAGGCCTTCGACCACTTCCTGCTTGAGCGAGGAGGACGCCGCCAGCGCCGGATAGCAGATGGCCGGGCGCAGGTTGGCAAACAGCTCCATGTCCTTGCGCAGGCGCAGCAGGCCGGCCTCAGGGCGCACCTCGTAGGGCACCGCATCCCATTTGGGACCGCCGACGGCGCCGAACAGCACTGCGTCGGCCGCCATCGCCTTTTCCATGTCGGCATCGGAGATCGCCGCGCCA
>NZ_RZTF01000071.1:9639-10367 GCF_004023175.1 Mesorhizobium sp. M7A.F.Ca.MR.362.00.0.0 | reverse complement strand
CCGCGCCATGCGCGTCATAGGCGCAGCCGCCGACCAGCCCCTCATCGGTGGCAAAACCGCTGCCGAGCTTGTCGTTCATGACCGCGATCAGTTTCTTGACCTCGGCCATGGCCTCGGGACCGATGCCGTCACCGGGGAGCAGGAAAAGATGCTTCGTTGCCATGGAGGAACCGTCCTGGAAAGAATTTGAACCGCGGCCTTGCTAAACGCCAAGCCGGTTGTGCGCAAGGAGTAACGCAGCGATCAAGAACAACCTCGTTCGTTTGCGATCCTTCGCGCTCCCCTCTGCCCCGCCAGCCTCCCGCAAATTGCAGCGCCTTGCCTTCACCGATGCGAGAGAATGTTGACCAGCCGGCCGAACGGATCGCGGACATAGAAGCGGCGCACGCCCCAGGGCTCGTCGGCCGGTCCGTATTCGATGGCGAAGCCCGCCGCTTTCATGGCGTCGAGCGCCGCATCGACATCATCGACCTCGATCGAAAGATCCGGCACCGGCGTTTCGGAGCCGCCTTGCGCCATGAAACTGACCTGGACATCCATCTTTGCCTGCGAGCCGTAGGTGGCGATCCAGCCAAGGTCCATAAGCACATCGAGGCCGAGGACATCCTGATAGAAACGCTTGGCCGCAGTGGCATCCGATGTCTCGATATTGGCAACGATGCGCCGGACTTTCATCGTCGGTCGCCTTTCAAGCCGTGCGCCGCAGCGCCGTCACCTCGATCTCGATC
>NZ_RZTF01000071.1:0-9629 GCF_004023175.1 Mesorhizobium sp. M7A.F.Ca.MR.362.00.0.0 | reverse complement strand
ATCTTCATTTCCGATCTGTTGAGCTGGCAGACGATCATCGTCGCCGCCGGCCTGATGTCGCCGAACGTCTCGCCGAGGATCGGGAAGACCACGTCCACGAAGGCCTGGTCAGTGATGTAGTAATGCGCCCGCACCACGTCGGCCATCTCGAAGCCGCCGTCCTTCAGCGCCTTGGCAATCGTCGCCAGGCAATTGCGCGTCTGCGCCTCCACCGTCTCCGGCATCGTCATCGTCGCGTAGTCGTAGCCGGTCGTACCGGACACGAAACACCAGTCGCCCTGCACCACTGCACGCGAATAGCCGGCGGTCTTTTCGAACGGCGAACCGGTGGAGATGAGTTTGCGCATGGGGCCTCGCAGGATTTGGTGGCCATTTTGCAGGGAAAGGGTAGGGCTGGCCATGGGCCAACGCAGGTGGATTGGCGGTGCAAACCTTCGATGCCGGCGGGACAGCACCCCCCTCTGGCCTGCCGGCCATCTCCCCCTCAAGTGGGGAGATTAGCAGCTTCGCCATTCAGCACTCTTTTCTGCATTGCAGATTGGCAAAAGGAGAGAAGAGCCGATCTCCCCCCTTGAGGGGGAGATGTCCGGCAGGACAGAGGGGGGTGCGGCGGTCGCCCACAAAATCCTAATTCCCCGCCCCCAGCGCCTTGTCCAGCGCCGCCTTCACATCGACCGGCCATGTCGCCACATCAGGCCACGCCTGCGGCTGGCCATTGTCGCCGCGGCGCGCAAAATAGAGCCTGTGCTGGGCCGGGTCGACCGCCATGAAGCCGTCATTGCCGCCGCAATCATGCGGCACGCAGCCGCTGGCGTAGAAGGCGCCCGAAGCGGTCTTTTCCGTGCCGCCGCCGACCAGCAGGCTGGTCGCCATGTCGGGCATGTCCTTGCCGAGCAGCTTTTCGGCTTCCTTGTAGACGGCCTCGTTGTGGAAGGCGTCGATGATGTTCTGGTACTTTTCCGGATCGATGTCTTTCCAGTCCGTGCCGGGTTCCGGCATGTAGGTCAGATTGCCCGAAATCGTCAGCCCATCGGTCGGCGACCATTGCAAAGCCGGCTTCTCATCCCCCGGCAGCAGATAGGGCACGAAATAGATGGCGTTGTCGGACACCGCCGAGGGCGGCGCGCCGCACTGGTCCTGCTCGACCGTGGTGCTCTGGATGGTGCCGCCTTCCGGTTTCCAGACGATCACCGTCGCAGGCCCGCATTGATTGCCGCCGTCGCCCACATCGAACAGCGCCACCTTGACGCCGCCGACCTCGACTATTTTGTCGAAGAAGACGTCATAATTGCTGGCCAGCTGCTGGCCGTCATAGGCAAGCACCTTCTCACCGTCCTGTTCCGGTTGGGTGATGGTCAGCGTGCCGCCCTCGAAGGGTACAGGCGCCTGGCTGTCGTCATCGTCGGCTAAGGCCACATTGTTGTTGGTGCTCGGCGCGCTCTGGCCGGCGGCCCCGCCGGACGCATCGTCAGCCGGCACGAGCACCCTGTCGGTCTGTGCATGCGCGCCAGCCAGCGGCATCAGCATCCACGCCAGCGCACAGACGCCGGCAAGAAGCGAACGTGTCATGACTGTCCCTCCGCAACGAGCCCGGCGCAACGAATCCGGCCTGAAAGCTGCCGGGCCTCCGCCTGGAGTGTGTACCGCTCAGGCCCAGGGGCGCTGTTCGGCGTTGCGCTTTTCGAACGAGGCGATGGCGCCGGCCTTCTCCATGGTCAGGCCGATGTCGTCGAGCCCGTTGAGCAGGCAGTGCCGCTTGAAGTCGTCGAGGTCGAAGGTGACCACGCCGCCATCCGGTCCGCGGATTTCCTTGGCTTCGAGGTCGACCGACACGGTGGCATTGGAGCCGCGCGAGGCGTCGTCCATCAGCTTCTCCAGATCCTCAGGGCTGACGGTGATCGGCAAAATGCCGTTCTTGAAGCAGTTGTTGTAGAAGATGTCGGCGAACGAGGTCGAGATGACGCAGCGAATGCCGAAGTCGAGCAGCGCCCATGGTGCGTGCTCGCGGCTGGAACCGCAGCCGAAATTGTCGCCGGCAACCAGGATCTGCGCCTTGCGGTAGGCCGGCTTGTTGAGCACGAAATCCGGATTTTCCGAGCCGTCATCCTTGTAGCGCATTTCGGCGAACAGGCCGGTGCCGAGCCCGGTGCGCTTGATCGTCTTGAGGTAATCCTTCGGGATGATCATGTCGGTGTCGACATTGACGATCGGCATCGGAGCGGCGACGCCGGTGAGCTTGGTGAACTTTTCCATGGCTTTTGCCCGTGTTTTCGTTGCGGGGGGATTGCTGAGGCACGGTTTACACAAAGCCGGCAGCAAATAAAAGGCAACTGTTCGTGCACGGTGGCACAAGCCAGCCCGATGGTGCAGTCTGGCGGCCATGGCAGAAAACGCACACGTCCTCTATAACAGCGAACCCGCGCTCGACATCGCCGAATTCCGGCGTGTGCTGGTCGAATCCGGCCTCGGCGAGACACGGCCGGTCGATGATGAAGCACGGCTGCGGGCGATGCTGTCGAGCGCCAATCTGGTGCTGACCGCGCGTCTCGACGTCGAAGGCAAGCCGCTGGTCGGCGTGATCAGAGGCATCACCGACTTCTCCTGGGTCTGCTACATCTCCGAACTCGCCGTTTCCCGATCGGCACAGGGGCTCGGCATCGGCAAGGGCCTGATGGACGAGGCGCGCCGGCAGCTTGGACCGTCGGTCGCCATCAGCCTGATCTCCATGCCCGACGCCGTCGGCTTCTACGAACGTATCGGCATGAAGCGCATGGCGGATGCATTCTGGTTCGACCGCAAGGGCTGAGGTCGGCGCAGGCCTTTGACGTTGGAGGCGCACACCCCTCTCTGCCCTGCCAACGCTCAAATCACGTTCAATTCCCGGAACGCCCGCCCTTCCGCGACTCGACCATAGCCAAACGCCGAACAATCCACCGTGCGATAGCCGCCATGAACGATCAGTTCGGCCAGCGCCTTGCCGACCGCCGGCGCCTGCTGCAGGCCATGGCCGGAGAATCCGTTGGCGAAGATGAAATTCCCGACCTGCGGATGCGGACCGATCACCGCGTTCTGGTCGAGCGTGTTGTAGTCGTAGTGGCCGGCCCAGGCGCGGGTCGGCTTGATCGCCTCGAAGGCGGGAATGCGGGTCGCCAGCACCGGCCAGATCACCTCTTCGAACAGCGGCCAGTTTACCTCGAAGTCACCGGGATCGGGTGCGCGGTCGCCTTCCTCCGGTTCGGCGCCGCCGGTGAGGTAGACCGAGCCTTCCGGACGGACATAGATGCCGGAGGGATCGACCAGCAGCGGCATGTCGGCATATTTCTCGCGCGCCTCGAAGACGAAGACATTGCGCTTGCGCGGTTCGACCGGCAGTTCAAGCCCGGCCATGGCAGCCACCTTGCCGGCGTTTGGGCCGGCGGCGTTGACGACGATGCCGGCCTTCAGCGTCTCGCCATTGCCGAGGCTCACGCCGGTGACGCGATTGCCATCGCGCGCGATGGCGGTGACATCGGCGGTGATGAAATCGACTTTCTTCTGCCGCAGCGCCTTGCGGAACAGCGTCAGCATCGCATGCGCGTCGAACCAGCCTTCGCCGGTGCGGCCATAGGCGCCGGCTGAAATGCCCTCGGTCGACAGCCACGGGAACCGGCGCGTAAGCTGGTCGGCATCCTCGAGCACGATGTCGGCGCCCTCGGCCATCTGCGCCTCGTGATTGCTCTTGAGGATCGGCAAGCCGTCCTCGCCGGCAAGGATGAGGTAGCCGCCTTCGCGAAAGCCGATATCGGCGTCGGCGCCGAACTCTTCCTTCAGCCGCCGGAACAGCTTTAGCGTGAACTGCGACAGGCGGATGTTTTCCGGGATCGAGAATTGCTGGCGGATCGAGGCCATGGACAGCGTCGTTGCCGCATGCGCGAATTGCGGATCACGCTCGACCAGCGCGATCGTGCCGGAAAACCCTTGCTCACGCAGGTAATAGGCGACCGAGGAGCCGACGATGGCTCCACCGATGATGACGATGTCGTAGCGCATGTTCTCTCCGATCCGGCCGATGGTGTCCTTCACGCCACCGGCAGAATGATCTCGAAGCGCGTGCCGCGTTCGCTGTCAACCAGCGCGATCATACCATCATGCGCTTTCAGGAGGGCCAGCACGATGCCGAGCCCCATGCCGGTGCCGCCCTGCTCGCGCCGCGTGGTGAAGAACGGTTCGAAGATGCGCGCCCGGTTGCTCGGCGAAATGCCGGCGCCGTCGTCGCTGACCAGGATGCTCGCCTTGCCGCCGGCGCTCGTAGCCGAGACAGAAACCGCCGTCGCGCCGTGCCTGGCCGAATTGTCGATGAGATTGGCCAGCACGATAGCCGCGTTCTCGGCCGATATGCGCAAGCCGATTTCGCCGCCGGCTCCGACGCGAACCGCCAGCCTGTTGTCGACGGGCAGCAGCGCCAGCGCCGCACCGAGCGATGTGCTTTCGCCGCTCGGCGCCAGGTTTTCGGCGCGCGCCAGGTCGAGCAGGCGGCGAACCAGCAGATTGAGCCGTCCCGCATCGGTGACGATATTGTCTGAAAAGCGCCGCCGCTCCGTATCGTCCATCGCGTCACCGGAATCGCGCAGCAATTCGGCTGCGCCCTGGATCGCTGTCAGCGGCGATTTGAGTTCGTGCGAGACATGGGTGGCGAAGGTCTGGATTGAGTCCGAGCGCGCCTGAAGCTTCTCGGCCATGTCGAGGAAGGCTGCGGACAGCTCCGCCATCTCTCGCGTGCCGTGATGGTCGAGCGGCCGGATTGCCGTACGGTCGCCGGCGGCGATGCGCTCGGTGCGGTCGATCAGCGCATAGATCGGCCGGCTGACGGTGCGCAGGAAGATGAGCCCGATGAGCAGCGTGCCGCCGAGAATGGCAATCGCCGCCAACGTCACCTTGCCGCGTTCGCCATAGAGATGTTTGATGATGTTGTTGGGCGTCCGCGACACATAGACGACGCCGGCGACCTGGCCGTCGACGGCGACCGGCAGGGCGACGAAGACACGCACCTTGGTGCCGCGGCTGACCGAATAGAGCGGTGGCGCCGGCTGGTCGGGAATGCGCAGCCTGAGCGCGCTGGCATAGTGACCGGCAAGCGCTGTGCGCACCTCTTCGACCGCACCGAGCGACTGGCCGACCTCGCCCCGTCCGGCAATGACAACGCCCCGGGGGTCGAGCAGCCGGAAGCCGGCCAGCGTGGTTTTCTGGGTGGCGTCGAGAATGCCGGACAGGCGCGCGCCGATCGCCGCGAAGGCAGGATCGGCGGTGGCAGCGATCGCCGCCGGCCGGGTCGGCAGCACATAATCCGAGGCAAGATCGAGTTGCGGTTCGATTGGCCTGTACAGCGGGTCCGGATTGACGCTTCGGCTTGAATCCCCGCCTGGCCCCGGCATCGGCGCGCCGAGCTTGTCCGCCGCAATGCCGGCGTCACGCACATCCTGCGCATAGATGGCGGCGATGGCCGCCCCTTGCGCGATCAGCTCCGCTTCGGTCTGGCGGATCAGCTGGTTCTCGTAGAGGCGGAAGAAGAACAGGCCGACCAATGGCAGGGCCATCACCATGATCAGGATGGCGACGACGACCGTGGCAAGCCGTGGCCGCCATTTGCGGCCGACCCATTTGCTCGAGGCCGTCAGCCGCATCGGCCGAGCCGGAAGCCGACGCCATGCACCGTCTCGATAACGTCAGGGCAACCCACTGCTGCCAGCTTGGCGCGGATGTTGCGGATATGGCTGTCGACGGTGCGGCCGGCGACATGGATGTTTGCGGCATAGGCGCTGGCCATCACCGCGTCGCGGTCGAGCACGTGCGCGGGCCGCGTCAGAAACCCTTTCAAAATCGAGAATTCGATCCCCGTCAGGGCAAGCGCCTTGCCGTCGAAGCTGGCAGCGTGACTGGCCGGCGCCAGAGCCAATTTGCCATGCGAAAACTGCCTGTTGTCGACCGGTTCGGCCGGGGCCGGGCGGGCGCGCCGCAGGATGACGTTGACGCGGGCGACCAGTTCGCGCGGGCTGAATGGTTTCGTCACATAGTCGTCGCCGCCCATTTCGAGCCCGAGGATGCGGTCGATCTCCTCGTCGCGCGCGGACAGGAACAGCACCGGCACATCGGATGTGTGCCGCAGCCGCCGGCAGACCTCCAGCCCGTCCATCTCCGGCATGCCGATGTCGAGCACCACAAGGTCGGGCGCCCGGCGGCCGACCGCTTGCAAGGCGGCGGCACCGTCGGCCACCCCTGTCGTTTTCATGCCGGCCTTTTCCAGCGCAAAGCAGATCACCTCGCGGATGTGCGGGTCATCGTCGGCGACGAGGATGTGATGCGGCATGGATCAGCGGCCCGGCATGGAAGGTTCAATAGCGGAGGGAATCACGAACGGCCCCTTGGTGTCGAGATATCGAAGCAGCCGCCAGTCGCGAAAGCTCCAGGCCCGCCAGTTCTGCTGGATAGTTCGATACCAGATTTCATCGCTGCCGCGCACGCCAGCCAGTTCGCGGACAGTGCCGGCCGCCGCCGTCTTGGCCTGCTGCTCGAGGAAGCGATCGAGTGCGGGAAACGCGCCCGGACCGAGCGAGTGAAGATACCAGGCGTCTAGGGGAATGCCCTGGCCGGTCATTTCGAGGGAATGGTCGACATTGTAGTTGGCGATCGTCGCTGCAAAATTGATGAAACAGCCGGCATAAAGCGTCAGAGATAACGTCAGAAGATTGGCGGACAGCAGCCATTCATTGGATTTTGCCAGCGCGATGCGGGCAATGATCAGGGCAAGGCCTGCTGCCACCAGCCCCATCCAGACAAAGGCGGCGACGCGCCAGTAGGTCAGCGCATAGATGCCGACATAGAGGTCGAGCCGCAGGATCGACGAAATGACCAGCATGATGTTCTGCGCCACCCAGGCATAGACCAGCCGGCGGATGAACGGATCGGCCGAGGTGTCGCTGCCTGGCCGCAGCGCTGCCAGCACGAAGCCGGCGGCAAGCAGCGCGGTGACGATCAAGGGATAGGCGCCACGATGCGCGTAGGCCGCGTAGCTCAGCCCGTCGGGAAGGGCGGCCCCGCCCCACAGATAGGTGGCGTCGAGCGCCGTCTGCAGCGCAAACAGGATGTTGAAGACGATCAGGGCGCGCAGGATGGCGGCCTTGCCGAACAGGATGTCTTCGAGGGTGGTGATGGTTTTGTCGGCTTGAGCGCTGACGGCCGGCGCCGCGCGCGGGGTGCGACGAACCAGGCGCGGCAGGCGCGGTCGCAGAAAAGCCCAGACAGCGCCGAGCACGAACAGCCAGAAGGCAATCCGCGCCAGCTGGATAAGATCGAGCAGCCTCACGAGGTCGATCAGCGACAGCCAGTAGTCGATCACCGGATTGGCGGCGCCGAACAGCGCCAGGAAGACCGTGCCCAGCGTCAGCGGCATCACCCAGACAGCGATCGCCGCCAGCCGGATCCGCCGCCGGCCGAACCGGCGCGCCGTCTTGCGCCAGCGGACGAAATCATTGGCGAAGCGGAACGGCGCCGCCAGCCCGAACAGCGCGATTTGGCCGGCAATGCGGGCGATGCTGTGCCGCAACCGACCGCTCAGCGAAAGCGCGAAGACGGTCAGCGCCGCCAGCGCGATCGAAACCGACAGGGTGCTGACGTTTTCAGCCAGCGGCAGCAGCGCGACAAGCAAGGCGATGGGCTTGAGCCAGACCCGACCGTCGCTGAAAGCCGCCCGATGCACGGCGACAACCGCGGCGGCAATCAGCAGGGCAAACAGGAAAACCGTGATCCCGGCGGGCTGGCCGTAGAACAGGAAATCCGCAAGTGCCGCCAGCAGGATGGCGACACCGAAGCGGCTGCAATAGCTCGGCGCGGCGGAGAACAACGCTGTCATGATCGGGCTTTCCTGATGGCGTCCCGCCGGGTTGCCGGCGGGCTCTTGCGGACAAAGGGAATGAGGGTTGCGACGGGACACACGCGCGGCGCATCGGCCAGCCACCAGCCTTCACGGCGCAGTCGGTAAGGCAGACGGGGTTTTGCTCGCTTTTGCATGCCACCTGTTTGTCAGGCCGGCGGGGAGGCAGCACGGCGGATCGGAGGAGGTTTTCCGCAGGCCTGTGCAGTTTTCGTGCAGGCAATTGTTGAGGTCGAATTCGCCATCTTTCTAACGTCGGCGCTGCCCCTCACCTGCCTGCCGGCATCCTCTCCCCGTAAACGGGGCGAGGGACGCTCTTGTCGCCGGTTTCGCCAATCTCCAGCGTCGCAAGAAAGGCGCCGGCGTTGCCGCCAGCTCCTCTCGCCCCGTTTACGGGGAGAGATGTCCGGCAGGACAGTGAGGGGCAGCACCAGCTTTCGCGATTGGCTCGCCTCAGGCACAGCCCTGCGCGCTTGCCTCACCCACCCACAAGCGGCATAGATCACCCATGGAAACCTATCGCCCGCGCCGCTCCGTGCTCTACATCCCGGCTTCTAACGACAAGGCGCTGGCTAAGATCGCGCAGCTTGCCTGCGATGCAGTCATCATCGACCTCGAGGATGCCGTCGCCCCGGCCGACAAGATCGGCGCTCGCGAAAAACTGGCCGGCATTTTCGCCAACCGCCCCAACGAACGCTGCGAGATGATCGTGCGCATCAATGCTCTGGCAACCGAATGGGGCGCCGACGACCTGATGGCTGCCGCAGGCTGCGAGCCCGACGGCATCCTGTTGCCCAAGGTCGACACGCCGCGCGACCTGCTCGAGGCCGGCGATGTGCTCGACGACAATTTTGTCCCCGATAGCGTGAAACTGTGGGCGATGATCGAGACGCCCAAGGCGCTGCTCAACATCGGCGCCATCGCCGAGCTTGGCCGTGACCCGGCCTCGCGGCTCAGTTGTTTCGTTGCCGGAACGAATGACCTGGTCAAGGAGACCGGCATTCTGGCAACGCCTGACCGACGCTACCTCGTGCCATGGCTGATGCAGATGGTGCTGGCCGCGCGCGCCGGCGGCATCGACATGCTCGACGGGGTCTCCAACGATTTTCGCAGCCTCGGCGCTTTCACCCATGAATGCGCGGAAGCCGCGGCCATGGGGTTCGACGGCAAGAGCCTCATCCACCCGGCCCAGATCGAAGCCGCCAACCGTGCCTTCGCACCGTCCGCGGAAGCCGTGGCCGAGGCGCGCTCGGTGAAGGAAGCCTTCGCGCTCGCCCAGAATGCCGGCAAGGGCGTGATCGCGCTGAACGGCAGGATGGTCGAGCGCCTGCACTTGACGCAGGCCGAAAAACTGCTGGCGAAGGCAGCCGCCATCGGGTCATAAATGCTCGATGGGTGCGAGCTAGCTATGGCTACTCACGACAGGAATTGAACAATGAAACTCTACCGCTTTCTGTCCGCTCCGGACGATGCCAGCTTCTGCCACAAGGTGACGGCGGCGCTGAACAAGGGCTGGCACCTGTTCGGCTCGCCGACCTATGCCTACGACAAGAAGGCCAAAACGATGCGTTGCGGCCAGGCCGTGGTCAAGGATATCGACGGCCAGGAATACGGACCCGATACGAAGCTCAGCGACTGGTAGGGGACAGCGCTGAGGACTCTCTCTTTCTTCGTCATCCTAGGGCGGAGCAAGGAGCGAAGCGACGCGGCGCAGACCCTAGGA
>NZ_RZTF01000720.1:0-1506 GCF_004023175.1 Mesorhizobium sp. M7A.F.Ca.MR.362.00.0.0 | reverse complement strand
CCGCATAGTAGCGGAGCGTCTCGGCCGTGAACGGCACCTCGCCATTGCGGGAATCGCCGATCGGTTTGCCGCTCTCATAGGAATTGAGCGTCGCCAGCATATCGACATTGGTATCGATCAGATCGGCGAGTTTCCAGATCAGCCTGGCGCGCTCGGCCGGCACCATTTTCGACCATGGACCGTCGATCGCCGTTCGCGCGGCCCTGACCGCCAGATCGACATCGGCGCCATCTCCGGCCGGCACCTGCGCGATGACCCGGCCATTCGAGGGGTCGATGACGTCGAGCGACCGTCCGGAGGCCGCCGGCAGCCATGCGTTGCCGATCAGCATCGCGTGCTTGCCGCCGACGAACGCCGCCACCTTGGGATCGAGTGGTGGCACGGCATCGAAACGTATGTTCATGACTTCCTCCGAACGGTCTCTTCGATCAGCGCTGGACGAAAGGCGCGGGAACGGAATTCCCGGCATCGATCCAGATGCTTTTTTCCTGAAGATATTCGTAGATGGCGGTCTGGCCGTTCTCCCGGCCGATGCCCGACTGCTTGTAGCCGCCGAAAGGCGAGAGATAGCTGGTGGCGCGGTACATGTTGACCCAGACGCTGCCGGCCTCGAGCCGCTCGGGCAAGCGGATTGCGCGGCCGAGATCCTGCGTCCACATCCCGGCCGCAAGCCCGTAGATGGTGTCGTTGGCGATGGCCACCGCCTCATCCTCATCCTCGAAGGGAATCACCGACAGCACCGGTCCGAAGACCTCTTCCTGGGCGATGCGCATGGACTGCTTCACGTTGCCGAAGATCGTCGGCTCCACGAACCAGCCATCGGCAATCGATTTGTCCTCGGGTATCTTGCCGCCGAGCAATTGCGCAGCGCCCTCACCGTTGGCGATGCTGATGTAGTCGAGCACTTTCGCGCGCTGGGGCAAGGTGGTGATCGGACCGACCTGGGTCTCGGGATCGAGCGGATCGCCAATCCTCGCGGTCTTTGCGAAGGCGACCAGCTTTTCCGTCACCTGGTCGTAGACGGAGCGCTGCACAAGCGCGCGAGAGCCTGCAATGCAGGTCTGCCCCGTCGCGGCAAAGATTCCGGAAACGAGGCCGGGAATGGCTGCCTCCATCTTGGCGTCGGCGAAAACGATGTTGGCGGATTTACCGCCGAGTTCGAGCGTGACCTTCTTGAGGCCGCCGGCGGCAGCCTGATAGACGCGGCGGCCGGTTGCATCACCACCGGTGAATGCCACTTTCGCGACATCTGGATGGGTGACGAGGCGGTCGCCGATTTCATGGCCGAAGCCGGTGACGATGTTGACGACGCCCTTGGGAAAGCCCGCTTTCTCGAAAAGCCGGCCGAAGAACAACGCCGAGACCGACGAGAATTCCGACGGCTTCCAGACGATCGTGTTGCCGGCCGCGAGCGCTGGAGCAAGCTTCCATGTCGCCAGCATCAAGGGTGAGTTCCACGGTGTGATCGCGGCCACAACACCGAGCGGCTCGCGGCGCGTGTAGTTG
>NZ_RZTF01000719.1:260-1511 GCF_004023175.1 Mesorhizobium sp. M7A.F.Ca.MR.362.00.0.0 | reverse complement strand
AAGCGATGCTGACCGAAGGCATCACCTGGGTCATGACCGGCATCGGCATCGGCATGGCGCTGGGCTCGTTCGCGGCCGGCGCGATGGTGGATGCGTTCGGCGCCCAGAGCGGGTTCTGGGTGTCGGTGGCTTCAGGCACGATCGCACTGGCCACGGTGCTGCTCGGCCAACGCAGCCTTGCCACGACTGAGTGCGAGATGGACGGATGCGAAGCAGCCGCGATTGCCGCGGAATAGTTCCGGCGCGTCCGGGCTTTAGGACCGGGCGCGCCGCTCTAGGCGGCCGGGCCTGAAATATTGGCTTTTCCTGGGTGCGCCAATGCCAAAAGTATCGTTGGCGCCCCGCGCAGCATCACCTCTTTTTCGAAGGCGAAGCCACATTTCTCCAGCACCCGTCGCGAGGCCGGATTGGCGGGGCGGACGAGGCCGACAACCCGATCGGCACGCAAGGGGCCGAACGCGGTGCGCAGTGCTTCCTTCACCAATTCCGTGGCATAGCCATGTCCCCAGGCCGCCGGATGAAGATGATAGGACAGGTTCAGACCGTCGAAATCCGCCGATACCGTGACGCCGCCGAAGCCGATCAACTTTCCATCCGCCTCGACCGCCCAGCGGCCAAAGCCGTGCTTGTCCCAATGACCGATGTCGCGCGTCAGCCGCGCGGCGCTCTGCTGGGCTGTATCCGGAACAGGGTCGGGTCGATGCGCAACAAGCTCCCCGCGCGAAAAGAGATCGGCTAGGAAATCCAGATCAGCCTCTGCCGGGCGGCGCAGCAAAAGCCGCTCGCTGCGCTGGCTGGAAGGCAGGGGCGCATTCATCCGTCTTCTCCGGCAACCGGATCGGCGGGAGGCTCAGAGGATCTCGGTCTTGGCGATGTGGATGCCAAAACCTTCGAGGCCGACATAGTGGCGTTCGCGCGAGGCGATCAGGTTGATCGAGGAGATGCCGAGATCCTTGAGGATCTGCGCGCCGAGCCCGATCTCGCGCCACTCGTTTTCGCGGCGGCGGGCCTCTTCGTGATCCTCGCGGTCGCCGCTTGCCGGTCGTTTGCGCTCCTGATGCGCAACGCCGACGGAACCTTCTCTGAGATAGACGATGACGCCGCGCCTGCGCTCGCCCATTGCCTTCATAATGGCGTCGAGCCGGTGACTGGTGCCGAAGACATCGGTCACCACATCCTCGGAATGCAGACGCACCGGGACCTCCTCGCCGTCACGAATGTCGCCGAAGACGATGGCGACGTGGTGCATGG
>NZ_RZTF01000719.1:0-250 GCF_004023175.1 Mesorhizobium sp. M7A.F.Ca.MR.362.00.0.0 | reverse complement strand
CATGGAGTCCCACGGCAGCGTGTAGGTGAAGACCTGTGCCTTGCCGCCGAGCGTGTCGATTTCCGAGCAAGCGACGCGTTCGACCAGAGTTTCCTTACGTTGCCGGTAGGCGATGAGGTCGGCGACCGAAACCTGCTTCAGCCCATGCTCCTCGGCGAAAGCCTGCACCTGCGGGCCGCGCTTGACGGTGCCGTCATCATTGACCAGCTCGGAAATGACGCCGACCGGCGGCAGGCCGGCGAGCTTGCAC
>NZ_RZTF01000718.1:0-1512 GCF_004023175.1 Mesorhizobium sp. M7A.F.Ca.MR.362.00.0.0 | reverse complement strand
CCCTTGTCGGCTCGACCCACCATTTGCCCGCGCGAAGTCGCGCATAGCGCGTCTTGTCGCGCACAGCCCGATCTCCCACCGCCAGCGCCGCCCCTCATCCGCCTGCCGGCACCTTCTCCCCGTATAGTGACGGGGCGAAGGGGGCTCCCCACCCACGTTTTCTTAATGTGTCTCCGCTACACAGAACCCTGAAAAGAAGCGGAAAACGGAGAGAAATCGGGGTGCGCTTTTCCGCGGCCACGACTGCCGGGCGGTTCTTGCCGCAGCGTTGGGCGCTGCGCATGGGGCCGTTGCTTGGCCGCATCGATGCCGTGCTGTTCACCGCCGACGAGCGCGGCGAGGCCGGCCGCATGTCGGTCATCGCCTTCTCCATCCGCATCGTCAGCGCCGTCATCGCCTTCATCAGCCAGGTGCTGATGGCGCGCTGGATGGGCTCGTTCGAATACGGCATCTTCGTCCTCGTCTGGGTGACGATGGTCATCGTCGGAAACCTCGCCTGCCTCGGCTTCCACACCTCGGTCATCCGCTACATTCCCGAATACCGCGAGCGCGGCCTGATGGACGAGCTGCGCGGCATTGTGCTGGCCAGCCGTCTGTTCGTGCTGATCGCCTCGACGCTGATTGCCGGGCTCGGCGCGCTCGGCGTCTGGCTGGCGGCACCCTGGATCGAAAGCTACTATGTGATCCCGTTCATTCTCGGCGTCATCTGCCTGCCGATGATCGCCATGTCCGACCTTTTGTCGGGCCTGGCACGCGCCAACAGCTGGGCGCTGTTTGCCCTGTCGCCGACCTATCTGGTGCGGCCCGTGCTGATCCTGCTGTTCATGGCGCTGATGCTGTTTGCGGGCTACGCACCCGATGCCAGGACCGCCATCTTCGCCTCGATCGCCGCCACCTACGTCACCACGCTGGGACAACTCGTCGGCGTCACCCAGCGCATGGAACGGCAGATCCCGGCGGGGCCGATGAAGGTCCATTTCGCGCAATGGTTCATCGTCTCGCTGCCGATCTTCCTGGTCGAGAGCTTCTTCTTCCTGCTGACCAATGCCGACGTGCTGATGGTCGGCGCCTATATGGACCCCAACGACGTCGCCGTTTATTTCGCCACCGTGAAGACGCTGGCGCTGGTGCATTTCGTCTACTTCGCCGTCAAGGCCGGCGTTGCCCAGCGCTATGCGCAGTTCACCCATGGCGACCCGCAAAGGCTTGCCGCCTTCGCCCGCGAGACGGTGTCGTGGACGTTCTGGCCATCGCTCTTGATGGCACTACTGGTGCTGGCGCTCGGCGAGCCGATGCTGGTGCTGTTCGGCCCTGAATTCACATCAGGCTATCCGTTGCTGTTCCTGCTTGTCTTCGGCGTCGTGGCGCGGGCCGCCGTCGGCCCCTGCGAAAGCCTGCTGACGATGAGCGGCAACCAGAACATCTGTGCTGCCGTCTATGCCATGACGCTGGCCTTCAACATCGCCCTCAATGTGGTGCTCATCCCGATGTTCGGCCTGTGGGGCGCGGCAA
>NZ_RZTF01000717.1:0-1518 GCF_004023175.1 Mesorhizobium sp. M7A.F.Ca.MR.362.00.0.0 | reverse complement strand
GCTGGTCTCGCCCGGCGGCACGGCAAAGGCGATCGCTGACGCGGGCCTTCCGGTGCGCGACGTCTCCGAGCTCACCGGTTTCCCCGAGATCATGGACGGCCGCGTCAAGACCTTGCATCCTGGGGTGCATGGCGCGCTGCTTGGCGTGCGCGACGATCCGGAGCATTCCGCGGCAATGCGCAAATACGGCATCGAGCCGATCGATCTCGTCGTCTCCAATCTCTATCCGTTCGAGGAGGTCCGCCGCTCCGGCGCCGACTACGCGTCGATCGTCGAAAACATCGACATTGGCGGGCCGGCGATGATCCGCGCCTCGGCCAAGAACCACGCCTATGTCGCCATCGTCACCGACCCCGGCGATTACGCCTCGGTGCTGAATGCGCTGGAGATGAACATCGGCTCGCTTTCGCTGGATTTCCGCAAGAAGCTGGCGGCCAAGGCCTTTGCCCGCACCGCCAGCTATGACGCGGCGATCTCCGACTGGTTCGCCGAGGCGCTCGAGATCGAACATCCGACATGGCGCGCCTTTGGCGGCAGGTTGGTCGAGGTGATGCGCTATGGCGAGAACCCGCATCAGAGCGCCGGCTTCTACGTCAACGGCGACAAGCGCCCGGGCGTCGCCACGGCGCGCCAGCTGCAGGGCAAGCAGCTATCCTACAACAACATCAACGACACCGACGCCGCCTTCGAACTGGTCGGCGAGTTCGACCCCGACCTTTCCGCCGCCGTCGCCATCATCAAGCACGCCAATCCGTGCGGCGTTGCCGAAGGCGACTCGCTGAAAGCCGCCTACGCCAAGGCGCTGGCCTGCGACCCGGTCTCGGCCTTCGGCGGCATCATCGCCGTCAACCGCACCCTCGACGCCGAGGCGGCGGAAGAGATCGTAAAAACCTTCACTGAGGTGATCATCGCGCCCGGCGCCACCGATGAGGCAGCGGCCATCGTGGCGGCGAAGAAGAACTTGCGCCTGCTGGTCACCGGTGGGTTGCCGGACCCGCGCACGCCGGGCACGACGGTCAAATCCGTCGCCGGTGGCCTGCTCGTCCAGGGCCGGGACAACGCCGTCGTCGACGACCTCGAATTGAAAGTGGTGACCACGCGGGCGCCGACGCCAGCCGAAATGGCCGACCTGAAATTCGCCTTCCGCATCGCCAAGCACGTCAAATCCAACGCCATCGTCTATGTCAGGGACGGCGCCACCGTCGGCATCGGCGCCGGCCAGATGAGCCGGGTCGATTCCTCACGCATCGCCGCCCGCAAGGCACTCGACGCCGCCGAGGCCGCCGGCCTCGCCGAACCGCTGACCAAGGGCTCGGTCGTCGCCTCCGACGCCTTCTTCCCCTTCGCCGATGGCTTGCTGTCGGCGATCGCCGCCGGCGCCACCGCCGTCATCCAGCCGGGCGGTTCGATGAACGACAAGGACGTGATCGCCGCTGCCGACGAGCACGGCATCGCCATGGTGTTTACGGGGATCAGGCATTTCCGGCATTGACGCACTTCTTCCTTCTCCCCTTGCGG
>NZ_RZTF01000716.1:810-1519 GCF_004023175.1 Mesorhizobium sp. M7A.F.Ca.MR.362.00.0.0 | reverse complement strand
GGTTAGGGGTGGGGGTCTTCTTCGCAAGAAATCCCTACGCCGCTCTCAGTCCCTCCCATGCCGTGAACACCGACACGGCAAAGAGCAGCAGTCCGGCCGCCCGGCCGGCAAAAATGGTCGCCCGCGGATTGGCGATCAGAAGGTTGCGGCTGCGGCCAGCCGTGATCGCCAGTCCGCCATAGATCGCAGCCTGGGTGGCCACGGTCAGCAACCCCATGACCGTCGCCTGCATCCAGATCGGACCGTACTCCGGTTTCAGGAACTGCGGGTAGACGGCAAGCACGAACAGGTATGCCTTCGGGTTGATCAGGCAGGTCACAAAACCCTGGCGAAAGGCCTTCCATGCGGAACGGCTGCCGGCAGGCCCCTCCTGACCGACAGTGATGGAACTGCGCATCAGCGTGATACCGATAAAGGCCATGTAGGCGGCGCCGGCAAGCAGAAGCGGCTTGAACAGGATCGGCACGAAATGCATCAGCAGGCCGACGCCGATGGCGCCGTTCAGCGTGTGCACCATGCCGCCGACGATGATGCCGCCGGTCGCGGCGAGAGCCCTGTCGCGCCCGCCGGTCAGTGCATTGGCAAGCACGAAGAGCATGTCCATGCCCGGTACGGCGATGATGCCGAACAGCAGGATAAAGAAAAGCCAGAGATTTTCCGCATAGCCCATGTCAGTTGCCTGCCGCCTCGCTCCGCCAAACCGCAGCGG
>NZ_RZTF01000716.1:0-800 GCF_004023175.1 Mesorhizobium sp. M7A.F.Ca.MR.362.00.0.0 | reverse complement strand
CCTATAGGTCAGCCCAACTGACAATGCTGTGTCAGTTGGGCGCGCAAGCTGGGGTAAAAAATGCGCAAGGCGTCACGCCTGTTCGAGATCATCCAGATCGTGCGGCTGGCGCGGCAGCCGGTGACGGCGGCAACGATTGCCGAGCGGCTGGAAGTGACGGTGCGCTCGATCTATCGCGACATCGCAGCGCTGCAGGCGATGCGCGTTCCGATCGAAGGGGGCCGCGGCATCGGCTATATCCTGCGCCCCGGCTTCGACCTGCCGCCGCTGATGTTCTCGATCGAGGAGATGGAGGCGATCGTCCTGTCGCTGGCGCTGCTGGAGCGCACCGGAGACAGCGAGCTCAAGCAAGCGGCCAAGCGCGTCAGCGCTAAGATCGCCGGCGCGGTGCCGCCACCCTTGCGGCAGGCATTCGACGCCAATGCGCTGCATGCATGGGGGTTCGCCGCGCCTTCGACCGGCGCGATCGATCTGGCGCTGGTGCGCCGCGCCATCCGCGACGAGGAGAAGCTCGATCTCTCTTATCGCGACGAGATGGGCCGCGCCTCCGAGCGTCTCATCCGCCCGATCGCGCTCATCTACTACGCCGAAACCGCCAACATCGTCGCCTGGTGCGAGCTGCGCCAGGCGATCCGCAATTTCCGCAGCGACCGGATCGAGGATTGCCAGGCGACGGGGTTGCGGTTCAAGGGCGAAGGCGACCGCTTGCGGCAGGTCTGGGTGAGCGGGTGGGAGATCAATGCGGCGGTTGGCGGCTGACGCGATTTCCCCTTCTCCCCTTGTGGGAGAAGGTGGATCGG
>NZ_RZTF01000715.1:0-1519 GCF_004023175.1 Mesorhizobium sp. M7A.F.Ca.MR.362.00.0.0 | reverse complement strand
GGGGGGCGGGAAGGATCGCGACGTACCGATTAGCCAGCGGCATCCCGCACAACAGACGCGGTTTTCCGCACAATCCTCCCGCCCCTCCTGCGCCATGCTCCGACCTCGCAACCCAGCCAAGGCCGAACCCATGAGCATCGTCGTTTTCGACCCCGACAGCACTGAGGACGTCGACTTCAAGGACCGCATGCGCCATCCGGCGGCGGCCGATCCGGCCGGCGGCATGTGGCTGTCGGACACCGAGCCGTCCTTCATCGATGCCGATGCCCTGCGCAAGGGCCGGCTGGCCAAGCTGCGCGGCTGGATGCGCGAGGCCGGCTATGGCGGCGTCGTGTTGTTCGATCCCTACAACCAGCGCTACGCCACCGGTTCGCGCAACATGTTCGGCTATTTCCTGCGCAACTCGACCCGCTATTTCTTCATCCCGACCGAAGGGCCGATCGTGCTGTTCGAATATCCGCAGAGCTATCATGTCTCGATGGTGCTCGACACGATCGACGAGGCGCGGCCTTCCAAGCTGGTCTGGTCGTCGGTGTCGGGTCGCGACGACGAGACCGCCGGTCCCTTCGCCGACGAGATCGCCGAGCTTCTGAAGCAGCATGGCGGTGGCTCGATGAAGCTCGGCCTCGACCGCTGCAGCCATCTGCAGGCGCTGGCGCTTGAAAAGCGCGGCTGCGAGGTTCGCGACTGCCAGGGCGAGATCCTGGCGGTGCGCGCGGTCAAGACGCCCGAGGAAGTCAAATGCCTGCAGGTGTCGATGGCCGGCGCCGAGGCCGCCGTCTATGCGGTGCGCGAGGCGATCAAGCCCGGCGTCTCCGAAAACGACCTGTTCGCCATCATGTATGGCGAGGTCATCCGCCAGGGCGGCGAGTTCATCGAGACGCGGCTGCTGACATCGGGCCAGCGTACCAATCCGTGGTTCAACGAGGCCAGCGGCCGCAAGATCCGGCCCGGCGAACTCTTGGCGCTCGATACCGACACGATCGGCTGCTACGGCTATTATTCGGATTTCTCGCGCACCTTCCGCTGCGGGCCGGGCAAGCCGACGCCTTACCAGAAGTCGCTCTACCGCATGGCGCACGACCAGGTTCAGCACAACATTTCGATCGTCAAACCCGGCATGGCGTTCCGCGAGATTGCCGAGAAGGCGTGGAAAATCCCCGACCGTTTTGTCGACCAGCGCTACACCTCGGTCATGCACGGCGTCGGCATGCATGGCGAAACGCCGTTCATCGCGCATGCCATGGATTACGAGACCTATGGCCGCGACGGCCATATCGTGCCAGGCATGGTGGTGAGCGTCGAAAGCTATATCGGCGAAAAGGGCGGCCGCGAGGGCGTCAAGCTGGAGGACGAGATCCTGATCACCGAGACGGGCACGGAGCTGCTGTCGCGCTTTCCTTATGAGGACGAGTTTCTGGAGACGCAGGTTTGATGCGGGCTACCAATGAGCGCCTCGTTCCCTGGCGCCCCCCTCTGTCCTGCCGGACATCTCCCCCTCAAGGGGGGAGATTGGCAG
>NZ_RZTF01000714.1:0-1520 GCF_004023175.1 Mesorhizobium sp. M7A.F.Ca.MR.362.00.0.0 | reverse complement strand
CTCTAGCCAAAATTGAGACCTTTACCGGCGTGGACGGTGAAGGCAGATACGGTCTTTTCCCTAAGCTGGGTTAGCCCCAAACTCAAACCCGTGCACGTACAGTTGACCCACGAGGATACCTCGCGGCGGCACCGGGCATTGCGAACAAAACAAGAATCTGGGATCGTCCAAAGTGATAGCTTGGGATGATTCGAACTGTGACTGCCACCGCTACATGCAACGCTTTCAACTCGCCTCTGCTCAGTCTAACGTCTCGCTTGGTCATGGCACTTGCCCTTCCACGGGAATCGGTGATCGCAACGTCACCAGCGTGCCATGGCCGCCCCTCGCCTCAGAGTAAGGGCCTTTCTCTCTCCAGAGCTTTTTGCAGAACCTTCAGGATACTATCTAAGCAAGCTGCCCCAACAGTTTTTAGTAAACACTTCAGTGTTGTTTGACGACAATGCCGGCGAGAGAGACGCAATGCATGTTGGCGCATTTTATGAATTTTTTGCGGGGCGGGATGGCGCGGGCCGGATTGGGTGTGGTCTTGCCTATTCGCCTTGAGCCGAGAAAAGCGGCGGGCTACGCCGCTAACTTGGGCGGCGAGATTGACGATCGGCGACGTCGCTAAGGTCGGTGTCGCCCAATTCCCCTGACGCAGATAGACCCGACGCCGACGGTGACCAAGGGCATCGCGCATAATTGTTGTTTAACCTACTTTCGACGCGATGCACTCAGTTCGTCAGTGTGGAATCGCAGTTCCGTCCCCGTCCAAGTCTCCCTTTGTGTCCTCTTCGTCCTCGGCTCCTTCCTCTACTAGGCTCTCGCCGCCGAGTTTCTCGAAGCGTCTTTCCGCCAGCCAGTTCATGCGCCTAGTCTGGGTCACGAGCACACGTCGAAGGCCCATCTTCACCTCGCGTTCGGAGATGACCTGCGACAGCTTGGACACGATGAGCGCCCGACGTGCCAAACGGGTGTCCGGATGGCCGCTCAACTCCTGGATCCGGTCGGAGACAATCGAACCACGCATGGAAGGCGGCTCGGTGATTTCTACAGTCGGCGCCGGCGGGTCCTTCTCATTCAGGATCGCCTTGAACTTGCTCTCGTTGCGTAGCCGAGTGAAGACAAGGTGCTCGAGCGCGTTTAGGTGCGCATTCGCCGTTTTAAAGTCAGAGTGCTTCGACCCCACGGCCTCGAACTGCGGCAGTGGCCAGACCTGTATCTCCGCCACCTCAAAAGGGTCCAACACCGACATCGCCACAGCGTCGGTGCGCTGGTTCGTGAGGTGGCGCCCGACGCGGCCGGAAACCTTCTCCTTGGTCTGGCCGACGTAGATCGGCTCCCCGTCGTAGTCGTAGAACGCGTATACTCCCCAGCGATAGCTGCCGACGGGACGCTTCTCACCCGAGGGGTCGTCGTAGAGAGTTTCGCGGAAGAACTTCCGAATGGCCTTACGCAGCTCGTCCGTTTCGAGCGGCGGTGTTTTCGTGCTGTCTGTTGTGCTGTTCGGGAGTTTCGCCATGTTGTCCCTCGGTCGC
>NZ_RZTF01000713.1:883-1523 GCF_004023175.1 Mesorhizobium sp. M7A.F.Ca.MR.362.00.0.0 | reverse complement strand
ACTGCGGTTGCCGCTTCCCTAAACCCAGACCAATAAACGATCCGTGCACCAACGCCCTTCGCCAGCCTTGTCGGCCGCTGGTTTCTGCGACCTGGCACTGTCCTGAAGATCAAGAGACCACGCGGTAGCAAACCGCATTCTCGATTTTTGCCGTCCCGGCAACTCGCGTGGTGTTTTCTCAGACGTCGCTTCTTACAGTTCTATAATTCCGAACTCTATTGCCTTAATAGCTGCGACCATCCTGCTACTCGCCTCCATTTTTCGCATTATGTTCTTCATATGGTAATTGACAGTATTTTCCGATATACCCAGAATAGTTCCTACGCCCCAGGAAGTTTTTCCTCTCGCCACCCATAAAATGCATTCTTTTTCTCTTGGGGATAGCTCAGGAGCTTTGTAGGCGCCGCTCGCATTCACAAATCTTGCGGCCTTCAGACGGAAATGTAGCGCGGCAAGATGCAAGTAAGTGATTGTTCTATCGTGGAATCTGTGGTTTCCAGGTGAAGCAAAGCTCATGATCTCAAACGTGCCATTGGGGCCATGCAATGGAACGCTAACGCCTGATCCTAAGCCGAAGGTTGCGGCCTCATCGAACACGCGCCGTTCGATTTCAGTCGTATGTTCGTCATTGTACATTTCG
>NZ_RZTF01000713.1:0-873 GCF_004023175.1 Mesorhizobium sp. M7A.F.Ca.MR.362.00.0.0 | reverse complement strand
CTTCTTAACAATGGGATCTATCCTATCATAACCCATTTCGGAGCATCGCTTTTGCCAATCATCAGGATAATTCAGCATGACCGGCGGAACTCGTCGGATCGGCTTCAGAGATTTTCGGTCGGGTGTAGGAGGTCCATAGGCGATCCATGGAAAACCAAAATTCAGGGCAAAGTCAGACAGCAGGCCGAACAACTGGTCGGATTTACTAACACCATTAGTCTGCTCTACAAACCGGGCGAAATCGCCCGCAAATGCGTCCCGGGCCACCTCCCGGAAGTCTATCGGGGGCACGAAAGAAAACGGGCTGAACGCTCTGGTTGTCAGCCCTTGGAAACGAGGGAACGTACCGTCCGCCATGTTTCACTCCCTCTTTCAGAGGACACTTGCCCGCACGCTGTCAATGGTGCCAACGCTGCGGCTGTAAGAGACTGCTGCTCCGCCCCGACTTCTGGCAGCGCACCATCCTGAAGCTCCAGCAGCGGGGATTCGACGTGGGTCTAAAACTGCTGCCGCTCGCAAGGATGGAGCTTCAAAAGTAGTGCCAATGTCGCACAAAGATATCCAAAACAGACTTTCTTCATGTTCAGCAATGCCTTAATGACGGCGTAGCGGGAAGCCCGACCAAACACCGCGAAGTCGCGAACTCGACAAACCCGACTGTAAGTGTCGTTTGGCTCGCTTCGTAAATGCGGCGGGACGTTATCGATGCTGCAAACTGGAGGTTTGCGGTGGGTTCAGCGATGTCTTTACGACAGCGTTTCGGTGGGTTGACACTTCGGCAGTTGGCTGGCTCGGCAAACGAAGAATGCCGGTCAAGAGCGTTGGTGCACGGATCGTTTATTGGTCTGGGTTTAGGGAAGCGGCAACCGCAGT
>NZ_RZTF01000712.1:0-1531 GCF_004023175.1 Mesorhizobium sp. M7A.F.Ca.MR.362.00.0.0 | reverse complement strand
GCTATGGCCTTGCCGGCGTGTTCATCAGCGCCCAGACCGGCAGCGGCGATCCGCTGGTCGGCAATCCGCTGCTCTTGTCGATGTTCGCGGCGGTCGTCGTCGGCGGCACGCGCCTCGGTGGCGGGCAGGGCGGCCCGGTGGGCTCTGTCTTTGGCGCCTTTATCCTGATGATCGTGGTGAACATCCTGCTGGTGCTCAACGTATCGGCCTACTATTCGACCATTGCCGAGGGCACCATTCTGGTGCTGGCGGCACTTGCCGGCTCGATCTCGCATGCATCGGTGCTTGCCGTGCAATTGCGCGCCGCGCGCGCCCGGCTTGCCGCCTGGCGCGCCGGCATATTGCCCTCGCAACTCGAGCGCGTGGACCGGCGTCTTAAGATCGCCGAGCCAGCCCATGCCCAGCGCAGTCCGGCATCGCCGCGCCCTGCCTTCCATCTGCGCAATGCGGAAACGCTGCGCTATGCGCTGCCGGCCTATGTCTGCCTGCTGCTCATCGTGGTCGTCACCCAGATCTGGCTCGGCCGCGCCATCCTCAATCCGGGGTACTGGAATTCGCTGCTGGTGCTGTCGTCCTTCCTAGCCGTCCTGGCGCTCGGGCAGGGAACCGTCATTCTGACCGGGGGCCTCGACCTCTCCGTGCCATGGACGATCGGCATCTCCGGCATCATCCTGGCAGGCATGGTCAACGGCTCCGACGCCGCCCTTGTCTACGCCTTGCCGGTCGTCCTGGTGATGGCCTGCGCCATTGGCTTCGCCAATGGTTTCGGCATCGTCTATCTCGGCATCTCGCCGATCGTCATGACGCTCGCCACCAACGGTATTCTGCAAGGCTGTGCGCTGCTCTATTCGCAGGGAACGCCGGCCGGGTTTTCCTCGCCGATGCTGCGCTGGGTCATGACGGCCAAGCTTGCCGGCCTGCTGACCCCAATCGTCCTGCTGATGGTCGTCTTTGTCGTCGCGGCGGTATTGCTGCTTGGCCGCACCCCGTTCGGACGACGCGTCTACGGCATCGGCAATGGGCTGCGCGCGGCGCGCTTGTCGGGCATCGGCGTCGAGCGCACGCTGATCCTGGTCTATATGCTTTCGGCCGTCTGCGCGGCTGTTGTCGGCATCATGCTGACCGGCTTTTCGGGTCAGGCAAGCCTTGGCATGGGCGACGACTACCTGTTGCCGTCGATCGCCGTGGTGGTGGTCGGCGGCGCGCTGATCACCGGCGGACGCGGCCACTATCTCGGCATGCTCGGCGGCGTGTTGTTGCTGACCGCACTGCAGATGCTGCTCGCCGGCACCACGCTTCCCTATGCCACGAGGGCAATTCTTTACGGACTGGTCGTTCTGGGCGCCGTCATGGCGTTGCGCGAACGGCGGCTGCAATGAAAAGGACAGGACCATGAGCACAAGGGCGCCGGAATCGGCGGACGAATTTCTGACCGGGCTGAAAGGCCAGCGCGTGCTGGTCACGGCGGGCGCCGGCGGCATCGGTTTTGCCATAGCCGACACGCTGTCGCGCCTCGGCGCCCGTATCGTCG
>NZ_RZTF01000711.1:0-1549 GCF_004023175.1 Mesorhizobium sp. M7A.F.Ca.MR.362.00.0.0 | reverse complement strand
GTCGACCGTGAACAATCCGAGCCCTAAGCGGCGACCGGCTTCGGCCGGATTTGAAGCAGGGCAATCAAGAGCGACAAAAACCCCTTCAGCCACCTGAGCAGGAGGGAGAAGTTGTAGCCGGCGGCGGCCAGGATGGCGTTGAGGGTGTCGCCCTGCTGGCCGGCGAGGTAGTTGCGGCCCATTCTGTGTTCGCTCTTGATGTGGCCGATGACGGGCTCGACCGCCGACCGCCGTCGCATCTGGCGCTTGATGGCTGGGGTGACGCGGCGTTTCTGGCCCGCGGTGAAGACCCTGAGCTTGTGGCTCTGCGGTGCGTTGTGGCCGCGATAGCCGGCGTCGGCGAGGATGCGGCCGATCTCGTTGCCGATGGTCTTTTCCATGTCGGGGATGACGCTTGCCAGCGTGTGGCCGTCATAGGGATTGCCGGGCAGTGCTTTTGCATGCAGGGCGAACTGGCCGCCCCTGGAGCGCTTCAGCGTGGTGGCCACCGACACCTTCACCCCGAACTCGTAGGGCGCATGCGCCTTGCCCTTGCCGATGCATTCCACCTCGTGTGCGTGCAGGCTGTAGATCTTGCGGCCGCGCTGGCGCTGGCGTTGCTCGAGAACGGTGGCGGCCTGGTAGAGCGGCCATTTGAACAGCGTCCAGCCCCTGATCGCCGGCGATCTGGCGACCAATGTCGCGAATGGTCCGGCCGAGATAGGTCTTGAGCTTGCGTAGCGCCTTGTTGGCCCGCTTGAACTGCTTGGCGTGGGCATAGCGCTGGTGGCTGATCAGCGCCAGCTTGCCGACCCGCACATAACTCTGGCGCAAATGGAGACCCGTCCTCTTGGCCAGCCGCACCAGCCGTTCGCGTGCCCGATGGATGAGCTTGGCGTCGGTCGGGAACATGACGTTCTTCGGCTGCACGGTGGTGTCGACGATCACCTGGCGCGTGTCGGCCGGTTTCATCGCCCCGGTCTTGACCGCGAGGCTGAGGCTCTCCTGCAACAGCACCATAATCCGCTCCTCGCCCATACGGCTGCGCCAACGCGTCATCGAGGAGCGGTCGAACGGCAGCGTATGGCAAAAGAACGTCTCGCCGGTGAGATACTGGAAATAAGGGTTCTCCACCCAGCGCTCGCACAGCACCTCATCCGACAGGTTGAAGGTGTGCTTGAGGATCGCCAGCCCCGCCATCAGCCGGGTCGGCAGCGGCGGCATGCCGGGGCCGTCCGAATAGACGGCGCCGAAACGCTCCTCCAGCACCGGCCAGTCGATCGCCTGCGCCAGCCGCACCAGCTCGTGCTTCATGTTGATGATTTGGTCGAGCCGGGAGCGGAACAGGTCCTGCTCTCCCGTCTCGCGCTTCTCGCGTGGCCTGGACATTCGCTGTCCCCTCGATTCGCCGCCGCCGAACCGAGTGAATCACGCTCCGCGCCACAAGGGAATCGCAAAACCGAATTGCAGGAAAACAGCGTCCAAATACCGCTAATCCTGCAATTCCAAAGCCGCTATCCGCCTCAATCAACAGGCCAGATCAATGGCTTGCGGATAGTTCACGGCCGAC
>NZ_RZTF01000070.1:18035-21073 GCF_004023175.1 Mesorhizobium sp. M7A.F.Ca.MR.362.00.0.0 | reverse complement strand
CGCGACGGAGCTTCGCTCCTGCTTCGCCCTAGGATGACGAAGTTGGGGAGGCTTCAGCCATCCCTACGCTCTACCGATCCTTGACCGTCTCCATTGCCACGAAGGTCGAGGTCTGGGCGACATGGGGCAGGGCCGAGATGCGCTCGCCCAGGACGCGGCGATAGGCGGCGATATCCCGGGTGCGCACCTTCAGCAAATAGTCGAAGCTCGACGCCATCATGTGGCACTGCTCGATCTCCGGCACGGCCTGTACGGATCGGTTGAAGGCATCGAGCGCGGCGGATCGGGTGTCGGACAATTTCACCTGGACGAAAGCGACATGGCCTTCGCCCATGCGCTCGCGGTCGATGATCGCCTGGTAGCCTCTGATATAGCCGTCCTTTTCCAGCCGCTTCACCCGCGCCTGCACCGGCGTCTTCGACAGGCCGACCTTTGTCGCGAGTTCCGACATGGAAAGCCGGCCATCGCTTGCCAGCGCCGACAGGATATTCCTGTCGATGCGGTCCAATTGGTCTTCTATCATCGAAAATGCAGTCCATATGTCAGTTTTGAGCCGTTATGATAGATCGAATGACCTGCAATGTCGATTTCTTCGGACCGACTGAAAATTCGTACCTGTGCTAGCTTGCGCCATTCGGTCCGGTGACCGCCGGCCCGATCTCCTTTGCTCGATCCATGGGACCGCCATGCCAGCGCTCGATGCCATCCGCCAGCAGATTCGCGCCAACTACCTGCCCGACGAAGACGAGGCCGTGAAGCGGCTTGCCGACGCTACGGCGCTCTCCGGGAAAGACCGCAAGGCGATCTCGGCACAGGCCGCCGATCTGGTGCGGGCGGTGCGCGGCTCGTCGGATCCTCGGCTGATGGAAGTCTTCCTCTCTGCCTATGGTCTCTCCACCAAGGAAGGCGTGGCGCTGATGTGCCTGGCCGAGGCGCTCTTGCGTGTGCCTGACACCGAAACGATGGACGACCTCATCGCCGACAAGATCGCGCCGCACGACTGGTCGGCGCATTCGGGCGGTTCAAGCTCCATCTTCGTCAATGCCTCGACCTGGGCGCTGATGCTGACCGGCCGCGTCCTCGATGAGGGCGAGGGCGGCATCGAGGGCACGCTGCGTTCTATGGTGCGGCGGCTCGGCGAGCCGGTCATCCGCAAGGCGGTGGCCGCCGCCATGCGTGAAATGGGCGAGCAGTTCGTGCTCGGCCGCACCATCACGGAAGCCGTCAAGCGCGGCCGGCCGATGACGCAGAAGGGCTACCTCTACTCCTTCGACATGCTGGGCGAGGCAGCCCGCACCGAGGCCGACGCCTTGCGCTATCATAAGGCCTATGCCGACGCGATTTCGTCGCTCGATTCCGGCTCCAACGGTCCTGACATCAGGCAGAACCACGGCATCTCGGTCAAGCTTTCGGCGCTGCATCCGCGCTACGAGGTGGCGCAGAAGGACGAGATGCTGCCTGTGATGGCAGACCGGCTCTTGTCGCTGGCGCTGGCCGCGCGCCATTCGCGCATGGGCCTCAACATCGATGCCGAGGAGGCCGACCGCCTCGATCTGTCGCTCGACGTCATCGAGCGGGTGCTGGCCGAGCCGGAGCTCGCCGGTTGGAACGGCTTTGGCGTGGTGGTGCAAGCGTATGGGCCACGCGCGGCCTTCGCCATCGATTGGCTCTATGCGCTGGCCAGGAAATACGACCGCAACATCATGGTGCGGCTGGTCAAGGGTGCCTATTGGGACACCGAGATCAAGCGCGCGCAGACGCTCGGACTGTCAGGCTATCCCGTCTTCACCCGCAAGACCAACACCGACGTTTCCTACATGGCTTGCGCGAAAAAGCTGCTATCGATGACCGACCGCATCTATCCGCAATTCGCCACCCACAATGCCCACACCGTCGCTGCCATCTTGGCGATGGCGGACAATCGCGATTCTTTCGAGTTCCAGCGCCTGCACGGCATGGGCGAGGCGCTGCACGAGACGGTGCGCCGGTCCGAAGGCACGCGCTGCCGCATCTATGCACCGGTCGGTGCGCATTCCGATCTGCTGGCCTATCTGGTCCGCCGGTTGCTGGAGAACGGCGCCAATTCCTCCTTCGTACACCAACTGACCGACGAGGACGTCGAGCCGGAGGACATTGCGCGCGATCCGCTCGAAACGGTCGAGAGCCAGGGTCCGGCCGCCAATCCGGCGATTGCCCGGCCTTCCCAAATTTTTGGGGCCGGGCGTCGCAATTCGAAAGGATTCGACATCACCGACACGGTGACGCTGGCGGCGATCGACACGGCCAGGGCGGCCTTCGCTGGGCCGGATCGTTGGCATGCCAAGCCGATCACCCGTGCCGCCGGCTACGGCAAGCAGCGTCCGATCGTCAACCCGGCAAAGCCTTCCGAAGTGGTCGGCACGGTCAGCGAAGCCGCCGCAAAGCAAGTCGCGACCGCCGTGCGCTTTGCCGTGGAAGCGCAACCGGCCTGGGCAAAACGTCCCGTTGCCGAGCGCGCTGCCATCCTCAATCGTGCCGCCGATCTCTATGAGGCGAATGCGGTCGAGTTCTTTGCACTCGCCACCCGCGAGGCCGGCAAATCGCTGGCCGACGGCGTCGCCGAAGTGCGCGAGGCCGTCGACTTCCTGCGTTACTACGCCACCGAGGCGGCCAATGCGGAGGCGGGCACGCAAGCGCGCGGCGCCATCGTCTGCATTTCGCCGTGGAATTTCCCGCTCGCCATCTTCACCGGCCAGATCGCGGCCGCGCTCGTCACCGGCAATTCGGTTATCGCCAAGCCAGCCGAACAGACGCCGCTGATCGCCTTCCGGGCTGTCGAGTTGCTGCGCGAGGCTGGCGTGCCGGAAGACGTCATCCAGCTTCTGCCCGGCGACGGCCCGTCGGTCGGTGGCCCGCTGACCGCTGACCCGCGCATTGCCGGCGTTTGCTTCACCGGCTCGACCGAGGTTGCCAAGCTGATCGAGAAGCAGCTGGCCGAGACGGCCGAGCCCGACGCCATGCTGATCGCCGAGACCGGCGGCCTTAACGCGATGATCGTC
>NZ_RZTF01000070.1:5498-18025 GCF_004023175.1 Mesorhizobium sp. M7A.F.Ca.MR.362.00.0.0 | reverse complement strand
GTCGATTCCACCGCGCTGCCCGAACAGGCGGTGCGCGACATCCTGGCCTCGGCCTTCCAGAGTGCCGGCCAGCGCTGCTCGGCGCTGCGCGTGCTCTATGTGCAGAAGGACGTCGAGAAGAAGATGCTGGAGATGCTGAAGGGCGCCATGGAGGCGCTCAATGTCGGCGATCCCTGGCGGATTTCGACCGATGTCGGCCCGGTCATCGACGACGAGGCACAGAACTCGATCCGCGAGTACTGCACGAAAATGGGCCTGCAGGGCCGGCTGATCGCCAAGCTAGAGGCACCCAAGGAGGGCCGCTTCGTCGCGCCGCACGTCTTCCGCGTCAAGGGTATCGAGGACATGGAGCGCGAGGTGTTCGGGCCGGTGCTGCATGTCGCCAGTTTCGACGCCGACGAGATCGACTCGGTCATCGCCGCCATCAACCGCAAGGGCTACGGCCTGACCTTCGGGCTGCACACCCGGATCGAGGGCCGCGTCCAGCATTTCGTCGACGGCATCCATGCCGGCAACATCTATGTCAACCGCAACCAGATCGGCGCCGTCGTCGGTTCGCAGCCGTTTGGCGGCGAGGGGCTTTCAGGCACCGGCCCGAAGGCCGGCGGCCCGCACTATCTCAGGCGCTTCCGCAAGGGGCCGGAGGCCGGCACGCATTTGCAGGATGGCCATAAGGTCACGGCGACCGAACTTGCCGACAATCTGCCGGATCCCGCACTTGGCGGCTGGTCGACGCGGCCCGACCGGATCGCCATTCTGAGGAAGCATCTGCGCGGCAAGGGTGCTGCGGCCATTGGTGCGGCCGCCGGCATCGATTTCGGCCAGGTCGACCTGCCTGGGCCGACCGGCGAGGCCAACACGCTGTCGCTGTCGCCACGCGGACGGGTGCTGTGCCTTGGTCCTGACGGCGATACGCTGCTGGCGCAGACGATCCAGGCGCTCGCCGCCGGCAATGCCGTGCTGGCCGTTGCGCCAGGTGCACCGGCAGCCCTTTCCGCGTTGACCGGCAAGGGCCTGCCGCTGGCCGCCATCGACGGCCGGCCGGATCCGGTCGAGGCGCGCGCGCTACGCGTCGACGTCGTCGCTTTTTCAGGCACGTCCGAGGCCGCGCGCATCGTGCGCAAGGTCATCGCCGACCGCTCCGGCCCGATCGTGCCGCTGGTCACGGAGGTCCTCAACCCGGCGGCTTATGCGCATGAACGGGCGGTCTGCGTCGACACCACCGCCGCGGGCGGCAATGCGAGCTTGCTGGCCGGGGCCTGACCCCCGGTCAACTTTTGTTTTTATGCATGTCGTTGTCCCAAAAATCGGGACCACTTTTGGCCGACATGCATTACGCGCCTTCGACGACCGAAAAACCCTCGAACTGGGGGTGGCCGAGATAGTGGACCTTTGTCGTGCCGACATTCCTGTGGGCGGCGCGGAAATTCTCGGACTTGGTCCAGGCGATAAAATCATCGTGGCTGGCCCACACCGTGTGCGACGCGAAAAGCGTGTAGCCTTCGGTCTCGTTGACCGGGCCACGCAGCAGATGGAATTCCCTAAACCCCTTCATCTCAGCAAGGCTGGAATCGCGGTTCTTCCAGACGGCTTCGAAGTCGTTCTCCGAGCCGGTCTGCACCTTGAAGCGGTTCATTGCGGTGTACATGGCGGTTCCTTTCGTGCGGATGTTGATGATTGGCGGCTGCAGCGTTTGTTCTGCGCACATTCAAAATGGGCCGATTTCGGTCTCGAACTCCAGATTTGCGCTTGCTGCCTGTGGTGGAATCGGAGGGAAGGGGGCTGCCTTGCGGACAATGCCAAGCGCTGCCTGATCGAAAGCCGCCGATCCTGAGGTTTCCAGAATGCGCAACTCGTTTATGTTGCCCTTCCTGCCTATGACGAATGTGACAACCGCATTGTTGCGTGCCGCCAGCTGTAGGGAAGGCGGGAGGGTGCGATTGACGCTGCCGAGCTTTCTAAAAACATCGCCGCGGTAGTTGTCTTCCGCGGCCGTGCCTGCCTCTTTTTGCCTTTTGCCCTTGCTGGCTGCTTGCGCCGACCGGTCCTCGCCATCCGCCGTGCCGCGCTTCTCATCCGCCGTCTTTGAAGGGACAGCTGCCGGAGTTGGCCTGGCTCTAGGGATCGGAGGCTGCTCCGGAACGGCGACAGGCGCTTCCGTGCTCTCGGCCTGAACGGTCGGCTGCGCCGGCGTTTCGGCCTTGGGAGCCACGCTCTGGTCATCGGGGCGAGGGGAGCCGGCCGCCAATATGTCGGGCGTCACCGTCTGCTGTTTGACAGGTTCCGGCAAAGGCTTGAGCGGCTTTGCTGCGTCCTTCGCGGGTTGCGAAGGCTCCGTTGGCGGCATTGGCTTGGGCGGCGTTGCTGGCTGTGGCCTGGCCGGCTGCGGGTTCGGCACCAGTGCAACGTTTATTGCCGGCGCTTCCTTATCTAGCGCGCTGCCGGCCACATTGGTGCCCGACTGTTCACTACCTTCCGGCTGCTCGGCGTCCTGGAAACTGGAAATCCCCGTAGGGGAGATCAGAAAGGCCGCCGCCACCGCGACATGGAGCAGGCAGGAGACGACGATCGCCGCCGTCCATTTGCGGCTCCAGGCCGATGGCCGCGGCAGCGCGAGCGGCTCGCTTGGCTCTATGGTCAGCTCGGCGCCGGCCTCGGGGAGGGGATTGATGTCCTGCATGTCTCGCCGCGAGACCTGCAGCGACAAGAGCAGAGTTGTCAAATCAAGATCGTTCGCCGGCAGTCTGCTATCGCCGGCCAGAGGCTGCACTACGGTGTTTCGCGGGAATGCATGATGCAGCCCCACCTCAGACTCCGAAAGCGATCCCGGTCTTGGTGTCCGTCTTCAGCTTTCGCATGCAGGCGTTCGGTTCGACGCCGGTACCGGTGCATTCGGTCGCGCTGTTGATCAGCACGCGGCTGACTTTCGAGCACTCGGCGCCGGCCAGATCGAAACGCGTCACCTTGGTCTTGCCTGCCGGCAATTCCTTGAAGTCGAGCACGGTCAGCCGGTCGACGACGCCGGCCTCGTTGAACAGGGCGATCTCGAACGCCGCCTTGGACAGGTCGGCGCCGAGATTGTTGTTGACCACGAACGTCAGGCGGCAACCCTTGTCGGAAGGTTGCGCACCGTTGAGTTCAAGGGTCAGCGCAGGGACCGGCGCGGACTCTTGTGCCCATGCCGGAACCATCGCAAGCGACATCGCCAGCATCGAGGTCAGCAGACGAAGGGATGTCATCAAGCTCGTCATGGTCATCAGCCTCCAAATCGCATCGTCGCCGCCAGCTTCAGGGTGACGCCGGGCTCGTAAGCCGCGAAAACCGGCTGCGGCGGCTGGCCGGCCGTGGTCAGGTTGAGCGGGTTGGCGTATTTTACATCGAACAGATTGTCGGCGCGGAAATCAATCTTCAAATTGTCCGTCGCCTGGTAGCTGGCAAAAGCATTGACCAGCGTGTAGTCCTCGGCGATCGGATTGCCCTTGGGCTTGCCATTGTATTGCACTTCGCCGCCCACGGTCAGCTTGTCCTCGAGGAAGCGCAAGCCGAGCTGCGCGGTGACCTGGGATGAGGGGATGGTCAGCAGGTCGGCCCGAACGTCCTTGTAGGAAATGGTATGACCATTGGTGATTGAGGCCGAGAGCCCGGCATAGCCCCATCCGGCATCATAGACGCCCTCAAGTTCGAAGCCGTCGATCTTGGCCTTGGCAAAATTCTGGTACTGGAAGCATATCGGGATACCGGGTCCGCTCGGGCAGCCGGCTGTCGGGTCAAACCGCGACAGGGTAACGCCATCGATGTAGTCTTCGACATCGTTGTTGAAATAGGCTGCCTTGATGCGCAGCGCATCGCCGGCTTCGAGGATGTCATCCTGCTTGTAGTTGACGCCGAATTCGACGGTCTTTCCGGTTTCCGGCCGCAGATTGGGATTGGGCAGGAACGGGAAGGTGACACCTGCCGGATGGCGACCGCTGATCAGTGTTTCCGACAGGGAGGGTGACCGGTATCCTTCCGCATAGGTGCCGTAGAATTGCAGGCCGGCAAGGCTGGCGCTGTCGAAAGGCGAGACGCCGACGGTGATGCGCGGCGACAACCGGTCCCCCGACGTTTCGTGGGTGTCATCCTTGAGGCTGTAATTGTCGTAACGCAGCCCGGCGATGACTTCGAGCCACTCCCAGGTGAGCTTGTCCTGGACATAGGCGCCGGAGACGTTCCGCTTGCCGGAAGGCGTATAGAAGCTGTCGCCACCGGCCGTGCCGCCGGTCTCGACTTTATCGCCGGCCCAGTCGCCGCCATAGGTCAGTTCGTGCGCGATTCCCGCAGTCTCGAATCTGGACGTGTTCCAAATGTCGATGCTGGTCGTGCCGATGTCGAATGTCGATGTCGAGCCAGCCGGCAAAACAACTGGAAGGCCGGTGCTCGGGTCAAACCGGTTGAGAGGCACGAGGCTGGTCAGATCGAGATTGGTCTTGTTGTAGGAGGTGTTGATATGGAGATCGAGCCAGCTCTTGTCCTCATCCGTAATGTTGTAGCGGGCGGTGAAGGTGTTCGACTTCAGGTCGACGTCATTGACCGGCACGCCGCCGCTGATCTCGTTCCAGCCGTCGCTTGAGCCGACCCAGCCGAGCTTCAGCTCACTGTTGTCGGTCGGCCGGATGGTGGTCTTGAGCAGGCCGCTAAGCACATCGAAGCCGGTGCCCTTGACGGTGTCGCCACCGCCATCCTTGTAGTCGTCATAGTTGCGGTAGACGATGTTGCCGAGCACGTCCCAGTTCTCGTTGAGGCGGTAGGCACCGGATGCGCTTGTTGTCCAGCCTTTGCCGTTGCTCTCATAGCGTCCCGTGACGGAGCCGGCCCATGTTTCTTCCGGCTTAAGGAAATCCCCGGCGTCCTTGGTGTCGAAGAAGACGACGCCGCCGATGGCGCCTGAGCCATAGGTGTTGGCGACAGGACCACGGATAACATCCACGGATTTAACGAGTTCGGGGTCGATGTAGAAGGTCGACTGCGTGCCGTGGTCGGAACGCTGGAAGTTCTGACGGGCGCCGTCGACGATGACCGCGACGCGACCAAAATCCTGCAAGCCTCGGATGTTGATACTGGTGCTGACGCGTCTGGCGTCGGCCTGCGCCGCGACACCGGGCACGCCAAGCAGCATCTCATTCGGCGTCGTCGCCATGCGGCGGTCGAGCTGTTCCTGGCCGACATGGCTGGTCGATGCCAGCGATTCGATCGCCGTCTCGCCGGTGCGGCTGATGACGAGGATCTTGTCGAGCAGCGTTGCTCCCGCTGGTGCGGCGTTTTCTTCTTCAGCCTTCTTCGTTTGCTCTGTCGGCTGCGCCGCTTGCTGGGCGTTAGCCAATTGCGCCGACAAGGCGATAGCCGCCACGCTTGCCAACAATGCCGCCGCGCCGTTCGCCGCCGACCGGCCACGCCATTCCCAAGTCACCAACCCCATGCCCCAACTCCAAAGTCCAGGTTTCATGCTGGCTGGCCCGGGGCTGGCTGGCATTTTTGATCGTCTCCGGCGTCTTAAATGTTGACTCATTTAATCCGGTATTGCACTGACTAGTAAACATGATTATTCAAGTCAAGAAATGAAACGGATTACGCAACGCCTAGCCAGACGCCCGGCACAGGAAAGGGATCGACAGAGATGAACACCCACAATCCCAACGATTTTCGCTATCGCGTCCGCCGTTCCGACGATGCCTCGGCTCCCACCCGTTTCGACCGGGTTCCGCTGGCGGTGCGAACCCTGTCCAGCAACACTCTGTTCCAGGGCGAGCACGAGATCGGCATCGAGCATCACGGTGCGCTCTACCGGCTGAAGATCACCCGTCAGGGCAAGCTCATTCTCAACAAGTAAGGCTAGAGCGGTTCACCGTTTCTCGGAAACGCCGAACCGCTCTAGCTCTTTGTTTTAACGCAATTCCGGACGGAAAACCGTTTCACACTTTTCCCGGAATTGCTCTAGGCAGCAGGGACGAAACATGGATCAGCGCGTAAAACCCGCCCCGCATGAAATCCGGCGGGCACGGACAGACAATCCGAAGACGCGCGAGCGTGATCTGGCTGCCCAGCTCGGCATTTCGGAAGCCGAACTGGTCGCCGCGCATTGCGGCGACGGCGTCGTGCGCATCGAGCCGCGCGTCAACGATCTTCTGACCGGCCTCGAGGCCGTCGGCGAGGTCATGGCGCTGACCCGCAATGAGAGCGCGGTGCACGAAAAGATCGGCGTCTATGACAAGGTCGTCACCGGCAACCACAATGCCATGGTGCTTGGCGAAAACATCGACCTGCGCATCTTCCCGAAGGTCTGGGCACACGGCTTTGCCGTCGAGAAGCGAGACGGCGACGAAATCCGCCGCAGCCTGCAGTTTTTCGATGCGGCGGGCGAGGCCGTGCACAAGGTGCATTTGCGTCCGGCCTCCAGCCTCTATGCCTATCAGAAGCTGGTTGCCGCGCTCGAATCGTCCAATCAGGAGCCGACCGTCGACATTTCGGGACCACTCCCCGATGACGAGAGCCATGGCGACGAAGCGGCCGCCAATCTCGACGATCTGCGCGATCGCTGGAGCCGGCTGACCGATGTGCACCAGTTCTTCGGCATGCTGAAGACGCTGAAGCTCAGCCGCCGGCAGGCGGTGCGCCTGGTCGGGCAAGACTATGCCTGGCAGCTCGACAATGATGCCGTCCGTGCCATGTTTCATCACGCTGCGGAGGGCGAGATGCCGATCATGTGCTTTGTGGGAAACCGCGGCTGCATCCAGATCCATTCCGGTCCGATCAAGTCGATCAAGCCGATGGGGCCATGGATCAACGTGCTGGACGAAACCTTCCACCTGCATTTGCGGACCGACCACATCCAGGAGGTCTGGGCGGTGCGCAAGCCGACCAAGGACGGTCATGTCACCTCGCTCGAGGTCTATGATTCCGGCGGCAAGATGTTCATCCAGTTCTTCGGCAAGCGCCATGAAGGCGAAAGCGAGCGGGACGACTGGCGCTTCCTGGCGGAAAACCTGCCGCGCATCCCAAGCCCGACCGCAGCCTGAGGAAAATGCGATGCGTTTTTTCCCAAGATTGTCGACCGTGCGCGGATCTATTTTCGGGCCGGTGATCGGTCTCTCCATGGCTGTTATCGCACTGCAATCCGCCAGCGCCATGGAAGGCACGGCCGTGTTTGCCGATCCTTCGAAAATCGTGGCCGTTGGCGGCTCGATCACCGAGATCGTCTATGCGCTCGGCGAGGAAAAGCATCTGGTGGCTCGCGATTCCACCAGCCGGTACCCAAAGGCGGCGCTTGATCTGCCCGATGTCGGTTACATGCGTGCGCTGTCACCGGAAGGCGTGCTCTCGGTCAACCCGACCGGCATCCTGGCGTTGCATGGCAGCGGTCCCAAGGAAGCCGTCGACGTCTTGAAGAAGACGAGCGTCCCGTTCATCGAAGTGCCCGAGCACTATAGCCACGAAGGCATCCTCGAAAAGGTCCGTATCGTCGGCAAGGCGCTCGGCGTCGACGCCAAGGCCGAGGTGCTGGCCAGGGAACTCGATGCCAAGCTCACGGCAGCCGAGAAGCAGACGACGTCGATCAAGGAACGCAAGCGCATCCTGTTCGTGCTGTCGATACAGGGCGGCAAGATCCTGGCGGCCGGCAGCGAGACCGCGGCCGACGGTATGGTCAAGCTGGCTGGCGGCGTCAACGCGGTCGAGGGCTTTTCCGGCTACAAGCAAATGTCCGACGAGGCGATTATAACCGCCAGACCGGACGTGATCCTGATGATGAGCAATGCCGGGCCTCCGGTCTCGGACGACGAACTGTTCGGCAATCCGTCGATCGCCTCGACGCCGGCCGGAAAGGCGCGCAAGCTGATCCGCATCGACGGTGCCTATCTGCTCGGCTTCGGGCCACGCACGGCCGATGCCATCCACGACCTCGCTGTCTCGCTTTATGGCGGGCAGGTCACGGACTGAACGGGCGGATCATGGTCGATCAATCGATCGCCGGCCCGGTGATGGCAAGCGTATCCGAAGGCGACAGGTCGGGCCGCGCCCGCATCGTCATCCTTCTGCTGTGCCTGGGGCTGGCGGCTGCCGTTTTTCTGTCGCTGACATCGGGGGCTTCGGACGCTTCGGCCGTCAACGTCATCGGGGGCTGGCTGTTCGGCACAGTGCCTGATGACGCCGCGGTGAGCGCCCGCGACAGCCTGATCGTCTATGACATCCGCCTGCCGCGCATCATCCTCGGCATGCTGGTCGGCGCGGCGCTCGCGGTCTCCGGCGCGGTCATGCAGGGACTGTTCCGCAATCCGCTGGCCGACCCCGGCCTGATCGGCGTCTCGGCCGGCTCCAGCCTCGGCGCGGTTGCCGTCATCGTGCTCGGCGCCACGATATTGGCTCCGGTGACCGCCTTGCTCGGCACGCTTGCACTGCCGCTGGCGGCCTTCTGTGGCGGGCTCGCCAACACGCTGGTGCTTTACCAGGTCGCGACGCGGCGGGGGCAAACCTCGGTTGCCACAATGCTGCTTGCCGGCATCGCGCTGGCGGCGCTCGCCATGGCGCTGACCGGCATTCTTATCTTCATGGCCGATGATCGCCAGTTGCGCGACCTGACCTTCTGGCAACTCGGATCGCTCGGCGGCGCAACCTGGGCGAAGATTGCGTCGGTAGGGCCGATCATCGTGCTGGCGCTGGCGGCGATGCCGTTCCTGGCACGCGGCCTCAACGCGCTGGCGCTTGGCGAGGCGACCGCCGGTCATCTCGGCATTCCGGTGCAGCGGCTGAAATACACGGCCATCGTCGGCGTCTCTGCCGCGGTCGGCGCATCCGTCGCCGTCAGCGGCGGCATCGGCTTCGTCGGCATCGTGGTACCGCATCTGCTGCGCCTGCTGATCGGTCCGGACAATCGCTATCTGCTGCCGGCGTCGGCGCTGCTCGGTGCCTCGCTGCTGCTTCTGGCCGACGCGGTCGCACGCACCATCGTTGCGCCGGCCGAACTGCCGATAGGCATCGTCACCGCGATAGCGGGCGCGCCGTTTTTCCTTTGGATCCTGCTGCGCAAGCGCGGCGTGGTTGATTTGTGAGGCTTGATGATCGAGGCCAAGGATGTTTCGATTGATATCGCCGGCAAGCCTATCGTCAGCGGTATCGATTTCCACGCGCGGCCCGGCGAGATCGCCGCCATCGTCGGCCCCAATGGTTCGGGCAAGACGACCTTCCTCAAAGCGCTTTCCGGCGAACTCGCCTACACCGGGCGCGTTGCCCTCAACGGCCGAGATCTCTCGACGATGAAGCCGGTCGAGGTGGCCGTCCATCGTGCGGTGCTGCCGCAGGCGACGACGCTGTCGTTCCCGTTCACCGTGCGGGAAGTGGTCAAGCTCGGCCTTGTCGGCGGCCGCTCAGGCGTCTTGCCGGGCGAGGATGCGCGGCTGCCGGAACGGGCGCTGGCGCGTGTCGATCTCGACGGCTTTGCCGGCCGTTTCTACCAGGAGCTTTCGGGCGGCGAGCAACAGCGCGTTCAGCTCGCACGCGTGCTGAGCCAGGTCTGGGCACCGGTGCTCGACGGCAAGCCGCGCTTTCTGTTCCTCGACGAGCCGGTTTCCAGCCTCGACATCAAGCACCAGCTGATCATCATGAACATTGCCCGCGACTTCGCCAGAAGGGGCGGCGGCGTGGTCGCCATCCTGCACGACCTCAATCTGACGGCCATGTATGCCGACCGGATCTTCGTCATGCATCGCGGCAGGCTAGCCGCCACCGGGTCGCCGCGGGATGTGCTGAGCGATGACCTGATCGAAAAAGTGTTCGACTGCCGGCTCAGGGTCGGCGTGCTGCCGGCCGGCAATATGCCGTTCGTGCTGCCTCAGTCAGCGGCCTGATTGCAGATCTAGCCCGCGCCCCTGCTGGGTCAGGCAGCTGGTGCGCGGCGCTCCAGCATGTCGATTCCGAGCAGGTTGCGCACATTTGGACGTGCCGCCACGAGGTCGGCGATCGTATAGCGCTCCAGCACGGCGAAGAACGCGTTCAGCGCCTCGCGCAGCGCCGAGTTCAGCGCGCAGCTATCGACGAGCGGGCATTCGGCGGCATCGTTCTCGAAGCATTCGGCCATAGCGAAGCTCTCTTCTGTTACGCGCACGACATCGAACAGGCTGATGGCTTCGGCCGCCCGGCCAAGCTTGACGCCGCCATTCCTACCGCGCACGGTCTGGACGAGGCCGTGCTCGACCAGGGGCTGCAGGATCTTGAACAGGAAAAGCTCCGACACCGAATAGGCGGCCGCGATCTCGGGGATGCGGCTCAATCGGTCATCATTGGCCGCGCAATACATCAAGATGCGCATGGCATAGTTGGTCTGGCGCGTAAGCCGCATTTTGTCCTCACAAGGCACTGGTGCGGTGCAACCACGCCAGATCTGGAAATTTTGCTGATATGGCTTTGACCCGAATTTCCGGATTCGCCACATTGGCTCGGGCGGAATATGGCCTATACCTTGGAATAATTCCAGACTAGCTTCGTGCGATAGATGAATTTTCTCCTCAACTTTGTGTGCGCGGCCGGGGAAAGTTCCGGACGAAACCCGCTGTCGCGGGTATTTCGGCCATCGGAACACTAAATAGGCTGAGATCGACGAGGAGCGGCTCACCCATGTCACAATCGGCTTCGCCCCTGGCGCCGGTCCGTTTCGATGCCGAGGCGGATGCCAAGCTTTCCGCGTTGCGGCGGACGAAATTCCTCGCGGCGGCCGCACTGGCGCTTTGCGTGCTGGTGTTTGCGCTCGCCAAATCCTTCGAGCGCACCTATCCATGGCTCGGCTTCGTCGCCGCCTTTGCCGAGGCCGCGACCATCGGCGGTCTGGCCGACTGGTACGCGGTGGTGGCGCTGTTCAGGCGGCCGCTGGGACTGCCGATCCCGCACACCGCCATCATCCCGGAGAACCAGAACCGCATCGCCGACAATCTCGGTCGCTTCATCGAGGTTAACTTCCTGGCGCCTGAACCGGTGCGCGAAAAGCTCGCCGAGGTCGATTTCTCGGCACTCGTCGCCGACTGGCTGGCCGATACGGAGCGCGCCGCCGGCCTGTCGCGCTTCGTCGTGCGGCTGGTGCCGCAGACGCTGGCCGCTGTCGAGCAATCCGGCCTGCGCGGCTTCGTCACCAGCCGCATGCTGGAACAGATCGAAAAGGTGCCGTTGGCGCCGCTGGCCGCCGAGCTGTTGTCAGCGCTTACCGACGACCGCCGCCACCAGAAACTGTTCGACGAGTTCACCAAGGTGATCGGCAGGTTCCTCAATGACGAAAAGGCGCTGGCGACGATGCGCGAAAAGATCCGCGAGGAACTGCCGTCGCTGTTCAACCTGTTCCGTGCCGACGCCTATCTCCTGAAGAAGATCGTCGCCTCGGCCGGCTCGCTTCTCGACGAGGTGAGGGCCGATCCCGACCACCCGATGCGCGCCGAATTCGACCGCTTCGCCCAAGGCTTCGTCGAGAAGCTGAGAACATCGAAGCAATACGCCAAACGGGCCGAGAAGCTGAAGCGCGACTTCCTGGCCCGGCCGGAGGTCAAGGGGTTGGCCGGCGAGATGTGGGCAAGCCTCAGCCAGTTCATCGAGCAGGACGCCAAGGCGCCGAATTCGGTTGTCCGCGCGCATCTTGCCAACATGTTCGTCGAGGTCGGTCGCCATCTTGCCGGGGATGCGCAGATCCGGGCCGACATGAACCAAGGGTTCGTGGTGGCTCTGGCGTCGTTCGTGGAGAGCCAGAAGGCCGGCGTGTCGACATTCATCGCCGACCAGGTCAAGCGCTGGGATCTTGCGCAGCTCACGCGGCTGATCGAGATGAACATCGGTCGGGACCTGCAGTATATCCGCTTCAACGGCATGATCATCGGCGGGCTCGCCGGTGTCGTGCTCTATGTGGCCGAGCGGCTGTTCCTCGTGAATTGATGCGCGACCAGACTGGCGCTCACTCCTCCGTGTCCGAATGGACTCACGGCATGCGAGTGCTATTCTCCCGCCGAGGGTGCCCGCATCATGCGGCAAAGGGGAGCAAACGAGCATGGCGAAACAACCGGAATCCGATTCCTTCATGGACATGTTCGGCAGGTTCGGCCGCGACCTGAAGGTGCCCAATGTCGATGTCGAGGCGATCCTCGCCCATCACCGCAAGAACCTCGAAGCGCTAGAGAAATCGGCACGAGCCAGTGCCGCCGGCGCGACCTCGCTGTTGTCCAGGCAGCGCGAGAGGCTGGAGGACACGCTGCGCGAGGTCACGGACATGGCGCAAAGCTACAGGGCGCCGGGCAATCCGCAGGAACTGATGACCAAACAGACGGAGTTTGCCAGAAAGTCTTTCGAAGTCGCATTGAAGAATGCGGGCGAAGTGGCTGAACTGGTCAAGAAATCCGGCGCCGAATCGGTCGACATCCTGCGCACGCGCATCAAGGAGGCGATGGAGGAAATCCGCGCCGGCTACGAGAAGAAGTAGCGGAAATGGCCGAGGCTGGCTCGTTGCTGCCAGCGGCCCCTGAAGCCTG
>NZ_RZTF01000070.1:4146-5488 GCF_004023175.1 Mesorhizobium sp. M7A.F.Ca.MR.362.00.0.0 | reverse complement strand
TGAAGCCTGGAAATCCCGATTTAGCCTGCGACTGCGCTCGCGGCGTGGCACGATTGCGGCCGAAACCGGCGGAACGGATTCGCGCCGAGCGAATTGACAGAGGCCGTCAGTTCGTGGTCCGGAGGCTTTGGAAGCGATCGGGAAACCAGGAATGAACGAAATACGGCCTAAAGCGCCGCCGACCTACGAGCAGTTGAGGATGATGGCCGGGCAGGAGCTTGGCGTATCGGAGTGGACGACGGTCGACCAGAACCGCATCGACCAGTTCGCCGAATGCACCGGCGACCACCAATGGATCCATGTCGACCCTGAAAGGGCGCGGCGGCAAAGCCCGTTCCGCACGACGATTGCGCATGGCTATCTGACGCTGTCGATCATCGGCGCACTGGCGCTCGGCATGGGCATCGTGCCCGAGAACACCCAGGCTGCCTTTAATTATGGCTTCGACAAGGTGCGCTTCCTGGCGCCGGTCAAGGTCGGCGCGCGCATCAGGCTGCGCATCACGCTGCTGTCCATGGAGGACAGGGGTCCCGGCCAGTATCTCATGAAGGCAGCCAATACGGTCGAGATCGAAGGCGAGGAAAAGCCTGCCTTGACGGCTGAAACGCTGGTCATGCTCTATGAACGCCGCAAGCGGGCAGGCGCCTGAGCCTGTTTGGGAATTCTACTCTCTGAGCGGTGTGGCGCGTCACGAACCCCTGGATTCCGTGCGGCCTGCGGCGCGGGCAGAGAGCAGCGCGAGGACCAGCGCGATCAGCGCCAGCACTGTCGCCGTCTGAAATGTGACCTGCATCCCCCGGGCGGCCTCGGAACTCAGAAGACCAATGCTTTGGTGCTTTTCGGCCGATGCGACGGCGAATATGGCACCCATCAACGAGGCGCCGGTGATCAGCCCGAGATTGCGCGAAAGGTTGAGCAGGCCGGAGACGACGCCGCGCTGGCCGGCACTGATGCCGGCCATGACGGCTGCATTGTTGGATGTCTGGAACAGCGCGTAGCCGATGCAGGTGACGGTGATCGGAACGACATAGCCGGCAATGCCGAGCGTCACCTTGGCGAGCGACAGCAGGAACGTGCCTGTCGTGAGGCTGAGCAGGCCGGCGACCATCATCTTGTGGGCGCCGAAGCGATCGGTCAGGCGTCCAGCCACCAGCGCCGACAGGGCCGAGACAAGCGGCCCGGTCGACAGCACGAGGCCGACCATTGCGGCATCGAGCCCAAGTCCTCGCGAAAGATAGAACGGGGCAACCACCAAAGTCGCCATCATTACCGTCGCGACAACGAGGCTCATGGCGAGGCTGGCGCTCAGTTGGAAGTCGCGGAAGCTGGCAAGCTGGATCAA
>NZ_RZTF01000070.1:0-4136 GCF_004023175.1 Mesorhizobium sp. M7A.F.Ca.MR.362.00.0.0 | reverse complement strand
GCCGACGTTGAGCGGTCCGAAATTGCCTCTGCCAAGCGTCATGGCCAGCGCATAGGCGGCCAATGTCAGGGCCAGCAGGGCAGTGCCCATGACATCGAACGTGCCTCGGTCGAGCCGCGCGGTTTTATTGCGTGCCGGCAAGGCACGCCAGGCGAGAGCGAAGGTGAGCACACCCAGCGGGACATTGACGAGGAAGATCGCGCGCCAGCCAAAGCCGGCGATCAAAAGGCCGCCGAGCGAGGGGCCAAGTGTCGTGCCGATCGCGGACATGGCGCCGAGCAGGCCCATGGCGCTGCCAATTCTGTCTTTGGTCACGGTTTCGGCGACAAAGGCCAGCGTCAGCGCCATCATCAGCGCCGCGCCAAGTCCCTGCACGGCGCGTGCGGCGATCAGCAGCCACAGCGTCGGCGCCAGGCCGCAGAGCACCGATGCCGATGTGAACAGCGCGATGCCACCAAGCAGCAACGGCCGGCGTCCAAACATGTCGGCCAGCCGGCCGGCGCTGACGATCAGTGTGGTGATGGCGAGCAGATAGGCCAGAACAACCCATTGCACGGACTGGAACGTCGCGCCGAAATTCTGCATCAGCGACGGCAGCCCGACGCTGGCAATGCTGGTTCCCAGCGACGACAGCAGCGTGGCGAGCGACAGGCTTGCCAACGCCCAGCCGGCGGATTGCATCCGTGGTGACGCCGATGTCAGCCCGTCCCGATTTTGCTCAGCGATTGCCACGGCGATCTCCTTCCATCAGTCCCACAACCGGAACTGCTGGAGATCTAGTTCCTTGGCCAATGTGGCGGAAGGCGCAGCATTTGCATCTTATTCGTGCGTTTGGCGCCATATGATGCCATGATCTGCCGATGACATCACCCGATCTCAACTTATTGTTCGCTCTCGACATCCTGCTGACCGAAGGCAGCGTGGCGCGTGCCGCCAGCCGCCTGCGCCTCAGCCCCTCGGCGATGAGCCGGACGCTGGCGCGGTTGCGCGAGGCTACGGGCGATCCGCTGCTGGTTCGCGCCGGTCGCGGCCTGGTGGCGACGCCGCGTGCGGAAGAACTGCGACAACAGGTGGGCCGTGTCGTCCAGGATGCGGAGGCGCTGCTGCGCCCTGCCACCTTGCTCGATCTCCCGAGCCTGGACAGGGTCTTCACGCTGCGCACCAATGAGAGCTTCGTCGAAGAATTCGCACCTCGTCTCGTTGCCCGTATCCAGGCCGATGCGCCCGGCGTGCGGCTGCGCTTTGCGCCGAAGTCCGATAGAGACGTCATGTCGCTGCGCGACGCGGCGATCGACCTGGACATAGGCGTCGCTGGCGAGACCGGACCGGAGGTGCGCATCCAGGCATTGCTTCGCGACTGCTTCATCGGCGCCGTGCGAATGGGCCATCCGTTGAGCGAGGGCACGGTGACGCCGGAGCGCTATGCGGCAGGCCGGCACATCAGCGTTTCACGGCGTGGCCGCGAGAAAGGGCCGATCGACGAGGCCCTGAACCGGCTCGGGCTGCAGCGGACAGTCGTGTGCATGGTTTCCGGTTTCTCGGCAGCCCTCGCCATGGCCCGCACATCAGACCTGATCGCAAGCGTTCCGGAGCGGCACACCGAGGGCGCACGCGCCGGCATGCACAGTTTTCCCCTGCCGGTTGCCACCGCCGAGGTCACCATCTCCATGCTCTGGCATCCGCGCCTCGATGCCGATCCGGCGCAACGCTGGTTGCGCGACCGCGTGCGGGAGGTCTGCGCGGCGTCGCGCTGACAACGATGAGAAGCCTGCGCCAACCGCCCAGGCTTCTCATCTGTCCCGTCTATTCGGTTTGGCGTTTCTGCAAATGCCTCAGTGCGCCTAGTGTGAGCGTCGCCATGACCGAACAGTAGCCCACCAGCGGCCACGCCGTGTCTCCATCAAGCAGGATGACGAACAGCGTGCCGAGGATGCCGACGACAAGGCTCTGGATGCAGAAGTAGAGCGCGACGGCGGTTCCCGCGACATCGCCGAACGCCTCGAGTGCACCGTTCGCGGTGACTGAGACAGCGAAGACGATACCCGCGGCAACGACCCACATCGGTAAGACGAATGTCGCGAAGGACGGCGCCGCGAACAGTTGCCCGGCCGCCAGCAGAGCCGCGCCGAGCAGCAACATCGCCATGCCTCTGATAGCACTGCCCGCAATGCCCCAACGTGCAATGAACTTTTTGGCGAAGCGGGTGGTCACGATCATCACCAGCGCCGCGGTGGCGAAGGCCAGGCTGAAACCGAGCTGTGAAAAGCCGGCGCGGTCCATGAGGACCCGGGGCGCCGTCGAAAAGAACACGAAGAAGGCGCCCATGGCGGCACTGAAGCCGAGCGTATACGCCCAGAAGGCGAAGCTGGAGAGAATGGGACGAAACGCCATTCGCCTGTCGTTGCCATTCAATGGTCGTGTTTCATGCCATCTCGGCCATGCATTGAGGGTGGCGGCTACCGCCAGACCGCCGAGCGTCAGGAAGATCGCGCGCCAGCCGAGATTGTCGGCGATCAACGCACCGGCAATCGGCCCTAACGCCGGCACGAAGGCCAGCATCGAACTGAACAGGCCGTAGATGACGGCACTTTCAAGCCTCTGCGCATAGACGTCGCGAACCGTTGCAAAGGTCGCAACGAGAACGGCGGATGCACCGATGGCCTGCACGACCCGCAAGGCAACGAACACCATGGCCAGCGAGGTGCAGGCGAGCAGGACGGAAGCGCCTGCAAACAAAAGCGCGCCGCCGATCAGCACCGGACGCCTGCCGATCCTGTCGGAAATCGGGCCGAAGACGATTTGGCCGAGCCCAAGACAGATCATGTAGAGGCTCAGCGTCAGTTGGATGACATCAGGCGATGTCTTGAGGATCTCCGGCATCGCCGGGACGATCGGGAGGTAGATATCCATGGCCAGCGAGGCCAGGATGTCGAAAGGCGCCATCAGCACCATGGCTGCTGGCAGGGAAGTGGTCCATGTCGGGTTTTTTGGAAAAGGCATGATTGAACATCCGCTCAAATGGCTACATTTGGCGGCGATCTGCCGTTCTCACTGAAGATGGGAAATGACGGGCCGCCGCAACAACGAAGTGCTGTTGCGGCCTACTTGTCTGCTGACTTGCTGGTTCCCATAGTCGCTATCCCGGATCGCGCGGATATTCTCTCGACGCGCAGATCCGTCCCTTAGCAGCCGGAGTTTGTCCAGGCAACAGGATCAGCTTGGTCGCGTCATCGCAGCCTCGATCACCCTGAAAATCCGCTCGTCCGCGCATTGGGCAGCGTTGAAGCGCAGGAAGCGGCCAGCCGTCCCGGACAGGCTGAATGCGTTGCCGGGCGCCAGCACGATATTGTCGGCCAGAGCGCGGCGGGCCACTTCGGCCGCATCGACGCCATCCGGCAGACTGCACCACAGGAACAGGCCGGCCGGCTGGTCGATCCAGGGTGAGATGCCGATCGCCTTCAGGCGGGCGCCCGTCTCGCCCATGGCGCGCGCAAGCCGTGCGCGCAGCAAATCCATGTGCTTCCGGTAACTGCCGTCTTTGAGCAGCGTCAGCACCAATTCGGCCGCAAGCCGGCCGCCGCCAAAGGTGGTGGCGATCTTCAGGTCGGTCAGGGGCTCGATCCAGTCGCGGGGGGCTGCGATGAAGCCGCAGCGAACCGACGCCGACAGCGTCTTGGAGAAGCTGCCGATGTGGACGACGCGGTTCAGACCATCGAACGCCGCCAGCCTGGGGGCGGGCGCATGTTCGAAATCGGCGAAGATGTCGTCTTCGACGATGGTCAGATCCGACTGGTCGGCGAGCTTGAGCAGCCGATGCGCGGTGACTGGCGACAGCACCGCGCCGGTCGGGTTGTGGATGGCGGAATTGGTGATGTAGAGGCGCGGCCGATGCTCGGCCAACGCCTGCGCGAACAGATCGATATCCGGCCCCGACGGCGTGTAGGGAACGCTGACGACCTTGGCCCGGTGGGCGCGCAACAAAGCGTGGAAGTTGAAGTAACAGGGGTCGTCGACCAGCACGGTGTCGCCGGGCTCGATCAGGAACCGGCACAGGAGGTCGATGGCCTGCGTGCCTGATTCCGTCAGCATGATCTGCTCGGGAGAGGCCTCGATGCCGTGCCCGGCCATACGCCGCG
>NZ_RZTF01000710.1:0-1550 GCF_004023175.1 Mesorhizobium sp. M7A.F.Ca.MR.362.00.0.0 | reverse complement strand
GTCTATGGCCAGGCTTTCCTCGCCCTGCAGGCGAAACACGTCGGCTGCCGCCCGTTCTTCGAAAAACGCCCTGAGTTCGCCAAGCCTTGCCCGCTCCACGGTGATGCCCGCCGCCATGCCATGGCCGCCGCCCTTGACGATCAGACCGGCAACGGCCGCCTCGCGCACCAGCCGGCCGAGGTCGAAACCCGAGACCGAGCGGCCCGAACCGGTGCCGATGCCCACAGCATTGAACGCGATGGCGAAGGCGGGCCGCCGGGCATGATCCTTCAATCGCGAAGCGAGCAGGCCGACAATACCCGGGTGCCAGCTGTTGGAGGCGGTGACGACGATAGCCGGGCCATTGCCGCCGGCGAGCTCTGCATCGGCCTCGACGCGCGCCGCCGCGAGCATCTCCTGCTCCATCAACTGCCGTTCCTGGTTGAGCCGGTCGAGCGTCTCGGCAATGGTGCGCGCCTCGACCGGGTCGTCGGTCGCAAGCAGCCGGCTACCAAGTGCGGCATCGCCGATGCGTCCGCCGGCATTGATGCGCGGGCCGATCAGATAGGCCAGATGGAAAGTGCTGATCGGCTCGCCGATGCGCGACACGCGTGCCAGTGCCGCCAACCCTTCATTCTTCTGCTGGCGCGCCATCTGCAGCCCCTTGACCACGAAGGCGCGGTTGACGCCGGTCAGCGGCACCACGTCACAGACTGTGGCCAATGCCACGATATCAAGCAGCGAAAGCAGGTCCGGCGGCGTAGCATCGGCCATGCGGCCGCGCAGGATCCTGGCCGTCTGCACAAGGGCGAGGAAGACCACGCCGGCGGCACAGAGATGGCCCTGCCCAGAAAGGTCGTCGTCGCGATTGGGATTGACGACGGCAATTGCCGCCGGCAAGGCACCGCCGACCTGGTGGTGGTCGAGCACCACGACATCGGCCCCAGCCTCGTTGGCGGCATCGATGGAAACGGCGCTGTTGGTGCCGCAATCGACAGTGACGATCAGTGTCGCGCCACGCGAAACAAGTTCGCGCATGGCATCCGGGTTGGGCCCATAGCCCTCGAAAATACGATCCGGAATGTAGATTTCCGACGGCACCGAGAAATGCGTGAGGAACCGCTTCAGCAAGGCCGACGAGGCGGCGCCGTCGACATCATAGTCGCCGAAGATCGCCACCTTTTCCTTGGCCATCACCGCGGCGGCGATGCGGGCCGCCGCCCTGTCCATATCGGTCAGCGATGCCGGATCCGGCAGAAGATCGCGGATCGTCGGGTCGAGAAACCGCTCGGTCTGTTCGGCGGTAACACCACGGCCGGCAAGCACCCGCGCGACGATGTCGGGCACGCCATGGCCTTGCGCGATGGCGAGCGCAATCATGTCCTGGCGTTCTGTCAGCCGATGTTCCCAGGAAACCCCTGATACCGACTGCCTGACATCGAGGAAGAGGCGTTTTTCGCCGGTCATACGCTTTGCCAACTCATCGTTGGCCGCACGATAATGCATGTCGCCCATAAGTGGGCAGCGGTTTTGGGGCGACGACCTGCATTGGCAACAATTTTAAGCGCGTC
>NZ_RZTF01000709.1:0-1551 GCF_004023175.1 Mesorhizobium sp. M7A.F.Ca.MR.362.00.0.0 | reverse complement strand
CGGGGTCTCCGGTATCGAATTTCAGTCCGACCAGGCGGGCGACAAGACCTTCAACCCGGGGACCGATTATTTGCTCCAGCCATCTGCGGTGTGCATCGGTGCGCCTGCTGGACTTTCCGTCCGGATAGTGGCCGCTGTCGTAGGCAGCGTGAAACATCGCGGCCAGGACAAGATCGACGCTTTTATCGAAATGCGCGGCCGATGACGCAGCTCCCACCGCATGGCAGATGAACGGCCGTCCTGTCTTGCGGTAGCGGCCGTTGAACATCGCGCAACACACACGATACGCCTTTTGCACCCGGGCGATATCGGCAACCGGATATCCAGCCTCGTATAGCTGCATGTAGAGCGCCGTATTGGTCTGGCGCGGAACGAACGGATCTTTCTTGGTCAACTTGTCCCCCCGGACTTTGTTAGATTTTCGTCAACTTTTCTCGGCAGAAGACGCACTGCTTCGCGATTTCCCTGCAGACTTGCAGTAGAATGAAACTGATCCCAAGCGTTTGGATCACCCTAGATCGTTACAAGTACGACAGGGAAAGTCCAGTCTAGGGGCTCTTGCAGGAAGCTTCGGCCGCGCGCTACCGATCCTGGCGATAGCTAATTTCAGATCCGCAAGCCGAACCTGATGCCGTCATAGATGGCGGCATGAATGTTGCGCGAGGCGACCGCGTCGCCGATGCGGAACAGAACAAAGCCGCCTTCTGGATTGCGCTTGGGAAAGATGTCGCCACCGCTCACCAGACGCTCGTAGTCGACCGCGCCGCCATTCTTCGACAGCGGCTTCAGCAAGAGGTATAGATCGTCGAGCGGTAGCGTACCGTGCTCGACCACCACCTGGTCGACCCTGCGCTCGCCGCGCCAGCCATCGGCGAAATCCGAAGCCAGCTCTGCGATCAGCTGGTTGCCCTCACGCCGCACCGAACGCAGCCGCGTGTTGATGGTTATGGTGACGCCCCCCTCCTGGAAGGCCCTGATATAGGGCACATGGTTCATGCCGCCCATTTCCGGGGCAAAGAAACGCTCCGGCGATACAAGCTCGAGCTTCGAGCCGGCATTGGCGATCAGTTCGGCGGCGCCCATGCCCTGATGGCCGCCATTGTCGTCATAGAGCAGCACATTTTCGGCCGGCTTGACGCTGCCGGCCATGATGTCCCAACTCGAGGTGACAAGGTTGTCGCCTGATGTCAGCGGCGGGTTCTGCGGCAGGCCGCCGGTAGCGACCACCACCACATCGGGCGACAGCGCCAGGACATCGTCTTTTTCCGCCCAGGTGTCGTAGCGGATCTCGACGCCGAGCCGGTCGAGTTCGGCCAGCCGCCAGTCGATGATGCCGATCAGCTCCTTGCGGCGCGGGTTCTGCGTCGCCAATCGCACCTGGCCGCCGGCCTGGCTCGATGCTTCAAGCACCATCACCTTGTGGCCGCGCTCAGCCGCGACCCGCGCAATCTCCAGCCCGCCGGCGCCGGCCCCGACGACCACGATTTTCTGCTTCGGTCCTTCGGTCTTGACGATGATATGCGGGATTTCGGCCTCGCGGCCGGTCGCGGC
>NZ_RZTF01000708.1:0-1557 GCF_004023175.1 Mesorhizobium sp. M7A.F.Ca.MR.362.00.0.0 | reverse complement strand
GCCTGGAACAATGCCCGCCGGCCGTTTTGATGTTCGGCTGGGCTGGCCATCGATTGCCCCGGATCAGGCGCCCGCAACAAGGCGAAGCCCAAGCTGCGGAACAAAAAAACCAATCCCGTCCCCTGCAAACCAATCTGCACCAAACAAACAGTTCGCCAGGCACCAGCCAGCGGGCCGTTCGCATTCGGGGGACAATGGTGCCTGCAAGCGGCACTCGTCGGCGCACAAAGAGGCCTCAGCCGACAAGCTACGACAACAAAACAAGCCTCTCAACAAAACCTAATTCAAAACAGCCCGCAGCCGCGGGCCGTTTGCGTTCGGGGGACTGGCAGTGAAGTGCCCAGCCGCCGCCATAACCGGATCAACCGAATCGGAGGCGAAAAAGACGAAGCATCCGATCCTCTTATCGGGCATCGGTCAGTGATGCCGGTGATGACTTGCAATCAAATACGAAATGATTGGGTCGGGGGTGGTGTTCTATTCAGCCGGCTTTTTGTGGCCACCCTCGGCCATGACAATGACTGAGGACCGCGAATCGACCTGCATGTAGATCCTTGATCGCGCCGGCGGTTGGGTGTGTCACGCCGCAATAGCCGCAAGTGCCGTTGGCCGAGCGGCCTGGGGCGTTGAAGCGACGCCTCGATCAAGTCGAATCAAAGTGAAAGGTGATTCTCTGAGGATGAGTGGCGCAAGGTGTGGCATGGCCGAATCAGCCAATTTTGCTAATTTTTGCTAATAGCTGACATCTATCGCCAGGTTCGGGATCACTCCCATATTCCCCGCACGCTTTTCATCAGGAAGCAGCTCGAATCAGGCCGCTACAACAATGCCAGCGAAGTTGTCCGCGCGGGCCTGCGCATGCTTGAGGATTTGGAGGCGGAGCGGGAGAAATGGCTGCGCGAGGAGATACCGGGGCGCCTAACTGAACTCCGGCAGGATTCATCGAAGGGAATCCCTGCCGAGACGGTTTTCTCCCGGCTGGAGGCGCGTCATCGCGCGAAGCAGGCGAAAGCCTAGTAGGGGTGGAGTATCGGATTGTCTTCCACCCCAAGGCAGAAGCCGAGCTGGAGCAACTCTACGGTGACATAGCCGGACGTGCGTCGCCGGCGATCGCCTGGAAATTCATTGCGGGTATCCCGACCATTGTCTCGGTCTGTCGACTTTTCCACAGCGGGGCACCGAGCGGGTCGAGATCATGCCTGGCTGCGGATTGTTGGCTACCGCGACAGCATTGCCTTTGCCGTCGAGGGCGGGCGGGTCCTGATCCTGGCAGCTTTTACGCCGGCCGGAACATCACACCGGAATTGCTCGAAGACCGGCTCTAAACGGCGCTTCGGTGGAGAATTGCTCTGCAGTCCTCCAGGCGCGACGGGTGCGATGGCGCACATCAGCGCCTCGAGCTCGGGACGCATCACAGGAATGGTGAGCGCTAGAACGCCGCCCACAATTCAGCCAAGCCAACTCATGAATTTCGGCCCGGTGGATATCTCTACGAGAAATCGAAAAAACATTGTCGATGTGTGTTGACAGTTGTCGTTGGTGGCGACTATATACGCC
>NZ_RZTF01000707.1:1026-1560 GCF_004023175.1 Mesorhizobium sp. M7A.F.Ca.MR.362.00.0.0 | reverse complement strand
CCAACCTACCTAGACCTGCTTCAGTCCGACTATTCGATGGCACTCAAAGAGCGTGCCCGCTGGATTGCCCAGCGCTTTGCTGGAATGGCGACGGTCGAAATCAAAGCTGTGATTGAGGCCAAGATCGGCCGCTGGACCGCCGAATTCCGCGCAGATCACGCCCCCACCGGCAGTAGCGCATAATGGCGAGCGGCATCACGATTCGTCACCTGGTTTTCACAGGACCATCAGTCGCGCCGGCTGAACTGTCGTTCAACGATGGCCTCAACATAGTTTACGGAGCCTCCAACACCGGCAAGTCGTTTACGACCAAGGCGCTAAACTTCATGCTGGCAGCGACCAAGGAATTGCCCAAAACTGAGGAAATCACGCACTACGATGCTGTTTGGCTAGGACTGACGCTCTCTAGCGACCGAGACGTCACACTTTATCGGGCTACAAAGGGCGGCGCGTTCCGTGTGCACGATGGGTTGATCAAGAATACACCCTCTGCGGCGGGGGCCATCCTTCAAGGTAAATTCGACGCCAAGCGAA
>NZ_RZTF01000707.1:0-1017 GCF_004023175.1 Mesorhizobium sp. M7A.F.Ca.MR.362.00.0.0 | reverse complement strand
AGCGAAGCGACAACGTTTCATATTTCCTCCTGGAGACGCTTGGCCTTGCGAACAAGGTAATCGTCAAAAGCGCGAACGCGGAAAAAGATACTCTCTCGATCCGCTTGCTATCTCCGTACGTCGTTGTGTCGGAGGAAGACATCATTTCCGAGAGAAGTCCCGTCCTCTATTCTGGAATTCCCAGTCAGCGGACGTTTGAACGGAACTTGTTCCGCCTGCTTCTAACCGGCAACGACGATGGCGCGGCTGTTACCGTTGCAGGTAAAAAGGAGAAAAGTGTCGCCCGAACTGCAAAGGTTGAGTTGGTCGATGAGATGATCGCTCAACTTGATGAGGAGATTGGCGAGGGTGGGCCGACGCGTGAGGAGCTCACCGAACAGCTCAGAAAGATCGAAGGATCCCTAGGCTCCCTGCATGACAACTTGCGTCAGGCTCAAAACAATCTTGACAGCCTTGTGACCGAGCGTCGGCAGCTTGTGGAAACCCAACGCGACCTGGTTTCTCGATTTACGGAACTCGAAGTGACGCTGCAGCGCTTCGGCCGTCTTAGTGAGGTCTACAAGTCCGACATTGCCCGGCTACAGGCTTTGGAGGAGGGCGGATTCATACTGGTCACTATGGCGGAACGCGATTGTCCGGTCTGCGGGGCGCCGCCTGGTGTCCAGCGGCGCAATCATGCCGCAGATGAGATCGCCCTTGCTCACAGGGCTGCTGCCGCCGAGGTGAGGAAGATTCAGATTGAGCAGCGTGAACTAGGTCAGACGATAACATCGCTTGAGGCCGAGGCAACGGGCTTGCGAAGCAGGTCTGCAAAGTTGTCGGACGAGATTGATCGTGCTGGGAAAAGAATAGAGGACGCTCGGCCCAAAGAAATCGCTGCACGTCACCTCTACGAAGAACTCTCTGCCACCAAGGCACGGATTGATCGAGCGGAAGACCTTTACGAGAGAAGGGACCGTCTCGTAGTTCGTCGATCCCAGATCGAAGAGAAGGCTTCTGAGGGCAAGGCAGACAAAC
>NZ_RZTF01000706.1:0-1565 GCF_004023175.1 Mesorhizobium sp. M7A.F.Ca.MR.362.00.0.0 | reverse complement strand
CGATGGTGGTGTTCTCCTTGGAGATCGACACCTTCTTGGCGCGGCCGAGCATGTTAAAGACGATGGGACGGCCACTCCGGCCAATGTAGGGAACGGTCGTTTAGCAGACATGAGACTATGCCGGCCGAAGCCGGGATTTGCGGGTTGGCTCCATGCGTAGTGCCGGCATAGGTCGCCGTAACGCGTGGTAAAAATCGCGTTCGGAGTTGCGGTCGATAACGGGGTTAACTAATCCTTTAAGCTACTTCACAGAATCTTTGCAATCTAAAATCGCTGACAATGCTAGGTTCCCCCTAAAGTCTGAGGTCAGGCACCTAGCGCCCTGGTACTTGAATAGCCAACTGAAACGCGAGCCCTGTTGCGATGATCCAGGTCTGGTCCCGTAGCAGCAAATCACACTTCAATGTACCTGACGGGGAAGTGATATGGCGATCCAAAATTCTACGCATCCTGTCCCCCCTCCAGGAAGCGGAGCGAATATGTCGACAAGAGGACTTCTCGAAGCGGCCGCCGATGAAGTCTGGAGGCCATACATGTATCACCAGACGTTTGAGGGTGCGGATGCGGCCCAGATTATCGCCGAGGACGTGCAGCAGCCAAGGTTTCATTCGAGCGACGCTCTTTGTTGCGGCACATTTGGCGAGTTGCTGCAAGGCCAGTTGCCGGTCGGCTCCGTTCCTCGGGACCCTCACTTCTTGGTCACGATGCCCATCGCGCTCTTTGCGCGAGCTCACTTCATGCCGATTGCAGGCACACGATCTGTTACCGTTTATCCGTCGCATAAAGTCAAAGCAAAACGACTGGCTGAGAATCTCGTAATTGCGCTCGGCGCCTCAGGAGGAACCCTCCTTTTGCAATCTGAGATCCCGGAAGGCAAAGGACTGGCGAGTTCGTCTGCGGATCTTGTTGCGGCCGCTCGGTCAATCGCCTGCTGCTTCAAGCGTAAAGTCCGGACATCGTTGATCGAGAAGCTCATGGCGGAGATTGAGCCATCCGACGGGGTGATGTATCCAGGCGTGGTCGCATATCAGCAGCGAGCATGTAGCCTTCTGTCCTTTCTCGGACAAATGCCGCCGCTTGCAATCGTTGGCATCGATGAAGGAGGGACGGTCGAAACCGTCGACTATGATCAAGGGCGAGGTGAAATCTCCGCCACTCACAGAGCAGAATACATCCAATTACTCGACCGCGCACGGATAGCAATTCCGCAGGGTGACACGGCCACGATAGGCAGAATAGCTACGGCCAGCGCGCTCCTGCATCAGGAGCGGTCTCCAAAGGAGCATCTGGACTCGATGCTAAAAGCATCCGAGGCCAGCGGCGCTCTCGGGGTCATAGTCGCCCACAGCGGCACAATGATTGGAATCCTGCTTGGTCGAATGGCAGCTGACTTTCCACGGAAGCTTCGGTCAGTGCTCGCCCATGTATCGCCGTTCGACAACTCGCCAAAAATATATCTGACTATGACTGGCTGCCGGTGAGGTAAGCAATATGGACGCTGTTCGCAAAGGCCTGCCATTCTCCAGCTATTCTGATGCCTATGCTCTCCCCAGCATTATTAGGTG
>NZ_RZTF01000705.1:0-1572 GCF_004023175.1 Mesorhizobium sp. M7A.F.Ca.MR.362.00.0.0 | reverse complement strand
ATGTGGCGCGCCTCGGGCAGGTCGCGGGCGCCGACCGACTGGGCCACCAGGATGGTGGCCGCCATGCCGATGCCGAACACAGTGCCGAGGATCAGGAACAGGACGAGGTTGGCGTTGGAGGTGGCGGTCAGTGCGGATTCGCCGAGGAAACGGCCGACCCAGACGGCGTTGATCGAACCGTTGAGCGACTGCAGCACGTTGGAGCCGAGCACCGGCAGGGCAAACAGCAGAAGCGTGCGCGGGATCGGGCCGCTGGTCAGGTCGCCGGTGCGCCGGCGCGGGGGATTTTTTTCGTCCATGGCGGGCAGCTCGGCGAAGGTTTGTTTCAAGTCGCGTGCGCGATGATTGCCGATTCAACGGGACAGGTCATGCCGTGATCTAATCATGTTCTCAAAGCTTCCGGAATGGGATATTGATCCTCGATGCGTCTGAGCACTTCCTTTATCTGGTGCGCGACGGCGGCACAGCTATTCGCTATGGCGTCAGCCTTGGCAAAGCCGGTTTCGGATGGACCGGCAGCGCCGTGGTCCAGGCGAGGAAGAAGTGGCCGGTCTGGACGCCGCCGCCGGAGATGATCCAGCGCCGGCCGGAACTGGCGAAATACGAGGACGGCATGCCGCCCGGCCCGCAGAGCCCGTTGGGCGCCCGCGCGCTGTATCTGTTCCGCGACGGCAAGGACACGATGTACCGGCTGCACGGCACGCCGGAGTGGGATTCCATCGGTAAGAACGCTTCGTCGGGCTGCGTGCGCTTCATGAACCAGGACATCATCGACCTCTACAGCCGCGTCAACGGCCCCGCTCAGGTCTTCGTGCGTCCCAACCTGTTGGCCGCCGGCAAGATCATGGCCGTGTCGAGCAGAACCGCCGAGCCGATAGATGCGGGCGTCCCGAAGGACGCGGAGTTCTTGAAGTAAGCCTTCTCAATCAATCTGCCTGGAAAAACACCAGCAATAGTGCTCCGGGCGGACGCGCCAAGCGCGCCCGTCCGTGCAGTGGTCGTTACTTCTTGGCTAGACCCGGCAGCGTGACCTGATAGACCAGGAACATGGTGTCGACATTGGCGCCGTCTTCGGCCTTGTAGGGCGCGCCGACCTGAAAACCGTCCTGGGCGAGGAAGTCGTTGTCGTTGGCGACGAACAGGAAGTAGTCGTCGGGCAGCTTCGCATCGAGCACGCTGACCACCGACATCGCCTCCCACTTCTCGGAAAGGTTGTCCTGGTCGTTGGGCGCGCCATTGTGCAGGCCGAAGCGGCCGAGCTCGGCACTGTCGTTGATGTCGATGAATGGCGTCAGCTTGGCCGGTGTCACCGATGGGTCGACGATGCCCTTGGGGGCGACCGGCTTGTCAGCGGCGTCGAAGGCGCCGCCGGCGATGTCGGTCGCGGTGGATAGGTCGACGACGTTGACCTGGCGATAGAGCGAGGCATCGCCCTTCAGGCCCTGGCCGTTGCCGCTGTCGCGCGCCAGCATCAGGAAGGTCTTGTCGGAGAGCGCCACGATCTCACTCTGCGCGGCGACCTTGGTCTTGCCCTTGGCATCCCTAAACACCGGCAGCGGCACGACATATTCG
>NZ_RZTF01000704.1:0-1595 GCF_004023175.1 Mesorhizobium sp. M7A.F.Ca.MR.362.00.0.0 | reverse complement strand
TGCCGGCACCTTCTCCCCGTATAGTGACGGGGAGAAGAGAAGCTGCTGCGCCCTCGGCGCTCTTCTCGTGACGTGTCCTTATTCCGCAGCCACCTTGGCCATCGGATTGTTCGGGTGCGTCGTCCAGTTGGCATAGACCGGCGATACCGGCCTCCCAGTGCGCTGGTCCATCACGCCGGCTGCCAGCGGCTCCATGGTGATGCAGTTCTCGACCGGGCAGACATTGACGCAGAGATTACAGCCGACGCATTCGGCCTCGATCACCTCGAAGTGCCTGATACCGTCGACCATGCTGGTGATCGCCTGGTGCGAAGTGTCCTCGCAGGCGATGTGGCAGCGGCCGCATTTGATGCAGGCATCCTGGTCGATACGCGCCTTGGCGACGTAGTTCAGGTTGAGATACTGCCAATCGGTCACATTGGGCGTGGCGCGGCCGACGATGTCGTTGAGCGAGGCGTGCCCCTTCTCGTCCATCCAGTTTTCGAGGCCCGCAATCATTTCCTGCACGATCTTGAAGCCATAGGTCATCGCCGCCGTGCACACCTGCACATTGCCGGCGCCGAGCGCCATGAATTCGGCCGCGTCACGCCAGGTGGTGATGCCGCCGATGCCGGAGATCGGCAGGCCGCGGGTTTCGGGATCGCGCGCGATCTCGGCCACCATGTTCATGGCGATCGGCTTCACCGCCGGGCCGCAATAGCCGCCATGCGAGCCCTTGCCGTCGATTGTCGGCTGCGGCGCGAAGCTGTCGAGGTCGACACCGGTGATCGAGTTGATGGTGTTGATCAGCGACACCGCGTCGGTGCCGCCGGCATGTGCCGCCCGTGCGGGCTTGCGCACATCGGTGATGTTGGGCGTGAGCTTGGTGATGACGGGCATGCGGGTGTTCTGCTTGCACCAGCGCACCACCATTTCGATATATTCCGGCACCTGGCCGACAGCCGCGCCCATGCCGCGCTCCGACATGCCGTGCGGGCAGCCGAAATTCAGCTCGATACCGTCGGCCTCGGTCTCCTCGACCACCGGCAGGATCGCCTTCCAGGCCTCCTCGACGCAAGGCACCATCAGCGAGACGACGATGGCGCGGTCGGGCCAGTCCTTCTTGACCTGCTTGATCTCGCGCAAATTGACCTGCAGGTCGCGGTCGGTGATCAGCTCGATGTTGTTGAGGCCGAGCAGGCGGCGGTCGGCGCCCCAGATCGCGCCATAGCGCGGGCCGTTGACGTTGACCACCGGCGGGCCTTCCTCGCCGAGCGTCTTCCACACCACGCCGCCCCAGCCGGCCTTGAAGGCGCGGATGACGTTGTAGGCCTTGTCGGTCGGCGGCGCCGAGGCAAGCCAGAACGGATTGGGCGACTTGATGCCGACGAAATTGTTTCTGATATCTGCCATGCTCATGCCCTCCCGTTCGAGGTCAGTGCCCGGTTGATGCTCTCCGCAGCGTCGCGCCCCTGCGCGACCGCCGAGACGGTGAGGTCGTCGCCACCGAAGATGCAGTCGCCGCCGGCCCAGACCCTGGCAAGCGACGTGCGCCCTTCCGCATCCACCTTGATGCGGCCGGCTTCGAGATCGATCGACGCACCGCTGCCGTTGAG
>NZ_RZTF01000703.1:0-1598 GCF_004023175.1 Mesorhizobium sp. M7A.F.Ca.MR.362.00.0.0 | reverse complement strand
GTCTGCGCCGCGTCGCTACGCTCCTTGCTCCGCCCGTGGATGACGAAGCGATGGGCGCTACTCGTCGTCCAAACCGCCGGCCGTCGGCTTGCCTTCTATCGCCTGCCGCAAGGCGTCGTTGATGCGGTCCTGCCAGCCCGGCCCATCCTCCTGGAAGTGGTCCAGCACGGCGCGGTCGATCCGGATCGAAACAAGCTCCCTGACGCCTGGAGCGGCCGGCGGCTCGCGCACCGGAGCGGCCGGCTTCTTCACCGGTTTGAAAGCCGCCTCGGCGGCCTCCATCGGATTTGTCGGTCGGCGCGGGGGATTTGCCATTGGGATGACCCTGACTGAAGACGATTCGTGCGCAGCACGCTTGCGCCCACCATAGCCCAACCAGCGCCGTCGCGCAGGCCCCTTTGGTCGGGACAATCACTCGGCTGCTTGAAGACTTTGCGCGTCGATGATGACCCTGATCTCCGCGCGGCAGGAGCCGCAATTCGTACCGGCATGCAGGGCCGCGCCGATCCCCGCGACGCTGCCGCAGCCGCGGCGCACCGCTTCGGCGATCTGGTTGGCGCCGACGCCGAAGCAGGAGCAGACAATGGCGCCGCGATCGACGTCGACCCCGCCCGGCCGTCCGGCCACGATCGCCAGCCTTCCGCGCCGGTCGACATGATCGGCACTTAACTGTTCCGCCGCCCAGCCGCGCGACACGGCGACCGGGCCGGGCGCGACGAACAAGGCGCCTGACAGTTGATCGCCGTCGAAGGCGGCGATGCGATGCTGGCCGGCGTCGCAGTCATGATAGGCGAGCATTTCCGCACCCGGTGACGCGCCGAACAGTGACCCGGCAAAGCCGGCCCAGTCGATGTCGTCTTCGGCAAAGGCAAGCTCGACCCGCCAGCCGCCCTTGCATTTGGCCACGGCCCAATAGGCCGCGGCATCGGGCGACGGCCTATGCCGCGTCACCGCAAAGCCGAAGGCTTTTGCGGCGAATTTCTCGATGCGGGCGGCGACATGTTTCAGCGCCGGCTGGCCGGAAATGGGATCGGTCAGCGGCGCGGTCAGCGTGTCGAGCCGGCCCTTTGCCGAGAACTGATCGGTCCAGTGCATCGGCGCAAACAGGCTGCCCTGGCGCTGGTGTATCGTCACCAGCGCGCGCACCAGCACGTCACCGCGCGGGCTGGAAACGCGCACGATGTCGGCGTCACCGATGCCGAAGCGCTGCGCATCCACCGGGTGGATCTCGACGAATGGCTCGGCGATGTGCTGCGAAAGCCGCGGGCTTTTGCCGGTCCGCGTCATGGTGTGCCAATGGTCGCGGATCCGGCCGGTGTTGAGGATCAGCGGATAGTCGGGACTGGTGCGGACTTCCGTGGTCGGGCGGATGGCGACGAAGCGCGCCTTGCGATCGGGTGTGTAGAAATTGCCGTCGGCGAAGAAGCGAACCTGGAGCCCAGTCGTGCCGACCCCTTCTGGCCAACCTCCAGCTTGAGCGCCCCCCTCTGGCCTGCCGGCCATCTCCCCCTCAAGGGGGGAGATTGGCAGCTTCGCCGACTGCCCTCGTTTTGCGACGTTGTGAATTGGCGAAGGCTGTAGTGACAGCCGATCTCCCC
>NZ_RZTF01000702.1:0-1605 GCF_004023175.1 Mesorhizobium sp. M7A.F.Ca.MR.362.00.0.0 | reverse complement strand
GGTCTGGCGCAGGCCAAGCTATGCGACCATCCACCGAATGATCGAGAACCCGATCTACGGCGGCGCCTACGCCTATGGTAAGACTCGTGCTGCGTCGGGATATGATGCAACAGCCATTCGCTCGCGCAGCCGCCGTAAGGCGCGTGATGAATGGCTGGCGCTGATCCCGGGTGCACACGAAGGCTACGTCGGCTGGGAAAGTGCGGGTTTCGCAAAGTCCGGGACAAGGATTTCAGTAAGTCGCGGACACGGATTTCAGTAAGTCCGGGACACGCAATTCAGTAAGTCGCGGACAAAGCCGGCGGCGGAATTGGGTCGATTTTCGTAAGCGCCGATCTGGCATTTTGCCCTCGTATTCGAAGCGAGGACATCAATGCCGAGACGGAAGCGAGCGAGACATACGAGCGTGAAGGACATCCGATCGATACTGCGGCTGACGTTCGAGCAGGGCCTGCCTGTGCGGGCGGTTTCGGAGCGTTTGAAGATCAGCAAGACGTCGGTGTCGACGTATCTGCTGCGGGCGCGGGAAGGCGGACTTGCGGTCTGGCCGCTGCCGCCTGGACTGGACGATGACGAGGTTCTGGAGCGACGGCTCTTTCGCCGAATGGGACGGCCGCCGCGCGACATCGATGAGCCGGACTGGCCGAAGATTGCAAGCGAGTTGAAGCGGAAAGGCGTGACGCTTAGTCTTCTGTGGCAGGAATATCGTGAGACCCATGTGGACGGCTATGGCTACACCTGGTTCTGCGGCCGTTTTGGCGAATACGAAAGCCGCGTCAAACCCACCTATCGCAACCGACACGTTGCTGGCGTCGCGATGGAGTGCGACTATGCTGGACACACGATCCCCATTATCGACCCGTCGACAGGAGAGATCTACGCGGCCCAGATTTACGTCGCGGTGCTGAGCGCGTCGCAATTGACGTTCTCTTATGCGAGCTTCAGCCAGAAGCTGCCGGATTGGATCGAAGCGAACCAAAGGGCCTTCAGTTACTTCGGCGGCGTGACCAAGACGACGATCTGCGACAATCTCAAATCCGCGGTTGCTAAGGCGCTTTGGTTCGAGCCGACGTTAAATGCGACCTTTGCCGCCTTCGCCGAACACTACGATACGACCATTCTTCCAGCACGACCGAAACGTCCTCGGGATAAGCCATCCGCCGAAGGTTCGGTTTTAATCGTCGAGAGGTGGGTGCTGGCCAGGCTTCGAAACGAACGCTTCTTCAGCCTTGCTGATCTCAATATCCGGATCAGCGCTTTGATCGAGGACCTCAATGGTCGCACCATGCGCCGTTACGGCAAATCCCGCCGTGCGCTGTTTGATGAGGTCGAACGCACCCAGCTCAAGCCACTGCCGGCAACACCGTTTGAGTATGCGGAATGGAAAGTCGCCAAGGTCCATCCCGACTATCATGTCGAAGTCGACAAGACCTTCTACTCTACTCCGTGCCGCACGGTCTGATCGGCAGGCGGGTCGATGTGAGACTGACCTACCGGGTAGTCGAGATCTTCTTTGACCATAAGCGGATCGCCAGCCACATCAGAAGCTCGCAGCGCTCGGGCCACATCACCGTCAATGAGCATATGCCGAAGTCCCACCAGCGC
>NZ_RZTF01000701.1:617-1616 GCF_004023175.1 Mesorhizobium sp. M7A.F.Ca.MR.362.00.0.0 | reverse complement strand
CGGCTTTCGCATGAAGATGATCGCCGCCGGCTATGAGGATGGCAACGACGCCAACCGGCTGCGCTCCGATCCGGTCTTCAAGATGGCCCAGGACGCGCTGCCGTCGGGTCGGGATCTGGCCTCCCAATCGACGATGTGCAGGCTGGAGAGGCATCGTAAACTTAAAGAGCGCGAGGCGGTCGTAGCCCGCTTGCCCCACGGCGGTTCAAGCCCGCGCGATTTTTGCCCACAGGTTCATTGCCTCTGAACGCAGTTCGCGATGATGGCTGGAGGAGATTTCGTGGCGGGGGATGTGGAACAGGTTGGCAATCGGATCATGAATTGAGACGAAGCGCTGCAAATGGCGTTGTGACTTGAAGCGTTTCATGATCCGTTCCCGTCGCCGGACTGGCTGATGGGAATTCTCCGCCCGATTGTTCAAGCCTTTATGCGAACGGTGTTCGACCCCCGGCATGATCTCTCGCTTTGCAGCGTCGTAAGACCGAAGCTTGTCGGTGATCATCACGCGCGGCGCGCGGCCTTGGCCCTTCAACAGCTTGCGCATCAGACGCTTGGCCGCCTTGGCATTGCGACGACTTTGCACCAGGACCTCCAGGACGAAACCGTCCTGATCGACGGCGCGCCAGAGCCAGTGCTTCTTGCCGCGGATCGAAACGACGGCCTCGTCGAGATGCCACTTGTCACCAGCCGACCCGCTGAGCGGCGGCGGATCTCGCTGGCAAAGGTCCGCCCGAATTTCTCTGCCCAAAGCCGGACTGTCTGATGCGAGACAATAATCCCTCGTGCCGCCAGCAAGTCCTCGACCATTCGCAAACTGAGAGGAAAACGGAAATAGAGCCAGACAGCATGGGCGATGATCTCGGCGGGAAAGCGGTGGCGGCGGTAGAGTGGGTCACGCTCTGTCGCACATCGGTATCCAAGCTTCGTTAAGTTGACGATGCCGTCTGACGAACACCTTCGTCAGATTTATAGTGATCTGTTGGCTCTCACGTAGGATCC
>NZ_RZTF01000701.1:0-607 GCF_004023175.1 Mesorhizobium sp. M7A.F.Ca.MR.362.00.0.0 | reverse complement strand
GAGCACGGAAGCGCTAGGACGTTGTACCGGCGATGCCGATCATGGCCGTCACTAGGTCACGAAACTCGTCGAATTCTGCCCCTGAGGCAGCTACGAGACTCGAGATTCGGTAAAAGCGATTGCTGGTCGGGGATTCGCGCGCGGCCATGGTCATGTCGATGCGATCGACATTCACAATAGTCCAACATTCGACGTAGCCGGCTCCTCGAGCTTTCTGGTGGCTCTTTTCAGCCTCGCCAATTCGGTTGTGGATGTTGGAAAAGTCTGTGCCGCCCTTTACCTCGATCGCGACAATATTGCGAAAGCTGTCGGCCCTCATTTCCTCGCGGATCACGATGTCCGGGTCTGCGGCGAATTCGATGCGTACCTGACGACCAGCCGCGTTCCGGACGCGGATGAACCTTGGGCCCGACGCCTCGATGTGGTCTTGCACAAGTTCCTTGATGACGTTGAAAACCTGGATGATGCCGGCGGTACCCCGACGGACATTGGCTCCCCCGCGCAGTTGCGGCCCCAATGTAAGCAGGGTCAGGTCGTCTAAAAGGGCGATGGTGACAGCCTTACCGGCGATGCCCGTGAGCAGCTGCGCACCGGCCTCACACATCTC
>NZ_RZTF01000006.1:42437-59937 GCF_004023175.1 Mesorhizobium sp. M7A.F.Ca.MR.362.00.0.0 | reverse complement strand
CCATGATCGAACTGGCCAACGAAGGCATGACCATGCTCTGCGTCACCCACGAGATGGGGTTCGCCCGCCAGGTCGCCGACCGCGTCATCTTCATGGACCAGGGCGAGATCGTCGAGATGGGCGAGCCGGGCACCTTCTTCGACAATCCGAGGGAAGCCCGCAGCAAGGCGTTCCTCAGCCAGATCAGCCATTGAACATGGCGTGCGCCCTGTACTGAAGCGGCGACGGCAGATGCTGCCGGATACGAGGATTTGAACATCATGCGCGCCGTGGTTCTGCATGCCGAGAGAAGACCTGCGCGTCGAGGAAAGGGCCAGGCCCGAACCTGGCCCCTAACAGGTGCTGGTGCGGATCGCCAATGGCGGCATCTGCGGCTCCGACCTGCATTGTTACAACCATGGCGGCTTCGGGCCGGTCCGAGTGCGCGAGCCGATGATCCTCGATCACGAGATTTCCGGGCATGTCGCGGCGCTCGGCGCCGGTGTCGTGGGCGTGCAGTTGGGCGCGATGGTCGCCGTCAGTCCGTCGTCGCCCTGCGGCCCTTGCGGCTTCTGCCGCAGCGGCCAGCCGATCCACTGTTCCGACATGTGCTTCCTCGGCAGCGCGATGCGCACGCCGCTCGTGCAGGGCGGGTTTGCCGACTACATCGTCTGCGACGCCGCCAACGCCGTCGCCATGGCTGCCGGCGTCGACGCCGCGATCGGCCTCCTCCTCCTGCTTTCGGCGCGACTGGCGCGCGCGAAGTGGTGGTCACCGACATCCTCGACAAGCCGCTCGCCCTCGCCCCTTCGCTCGGCGCCGACCATACGGTCAACGTCGGGCGGTCGGGCCGGATGCGCTGGCCGGCTATGAGTCCAACAAGGGCTATTCGACGTCGTCTTCGAGGTCGCCGGCCAGTCGCGACCATCGCCCGGGCACTGCGCGCGACACAGCCGCGCAGCACCATCGTGCTCGTCGGCCAGGGCGCCGTCCCCGAACTGCCGATCTCGACCATCGTCGGCAAGGAACTGGTGCTGCGCGGCAGCTTCCGCTTCGCAGGCGCGTTTTCTCGCCGCCAAGCTCATTGGTTCGGGCCGGATCGACGTGGCGCCGCTGCTCAGCGCGACCATGCCGGTCACTGATGCCAATGACGCCTTCCTGCTGGCAGGCGACAAGAGCCGGGCGATCAAGGTACAGATCGCCTTCGCCTGAACGCAGTCGTCGCGCGGCGATCGCCTTCCGCCGCGCGACGCAGGCTGCCGCCACGTTCCGCGAGGTGGGGGGTGCCCAACGGATACTTTCCTTGGCCGGGCTCTCCGTTAGTTTCGATGGGAGGAAGACCCTCGATACGATGCGCCTCATAGCACGCACCGCGAAACCCGCCGGTGCTCCCCTTTTCCAAATTCGAAGAGAAGACCGCCATGTCCAGCAAGAAACCCGTAGCCATCGTCTTCGACACATTCGGATCCGTGGTGGACTGGCGCGGCAGCCTGGTCGCCGAAATGAAGGAACTCGGTGGCAAGCGCGGCGTCAACGGCGACTGGGCCGCCGTCGCCGACGCATGGCGCCACGGCTATCACCGGATGCTCGATGAAGTAACCACGGGCACGCGGGACTACGGCCTCCTCGACGACCTGCATCGCGAACTGCTCGACGAGGCCATGCGCGATGTTGGCGTCACCGGCTTCAGAGAGGACGACCTGCGCGACATCAACCTCGGCTGGCATCGCGTCAAGGCCTGGCCGGATGCCGTGGCGGGCCTGACGCGGCTGAAGACCAAATACATCGTCGGCTCGCTTTCGAACGGCAACGTGCGCCTGCTGGTCGACATGGCCAAGGGCGCGAACCTGCCGTGGGACGTGGTCTTCGGCTCCGACATGTTCTCACGCTTCAAGCCGCATCCCGACACCTACCTGGGCAGCGCCCGGCTGCTCAATCTCGAACCGGGCGAGGTCATGCTGGCGTCGGCGCACAATGGCGACCTCGCCAACGCGCGCAAGTACGGTTTGATGACCGGCTTCTTCCTGCGTCCCACCGAATTCGGCCCCAACCAGGCGATCGACCTTGCCGCCGAGGCGGATTGGGATGTCATCGCCGACGACATCGAGGACATGGCCACCAAGCTCGACACCTGACGGTGGCGGTCGCGCCATTGGCGCCGGCATTCTCCTTCTCGGTCGTCCTAGGCTCGCCCGCTTCCTACCTCATCCTGAGCTTGTCGAAGAACACTGTCCCGATTGCGAAGGCAGGGCGTGGTGACGACAAAGCGCGGCCATCCCTCCACCCGAATATCACCGTTTCCTCGCCGTTCGCGATGCCGACATGGTGAACAACGATTTGAGCCCTCTTGCCGGGGCGGCTAGGACTTCGGTTGGGGATTTGCCTTAGGACAGTGCTTCCAGGCAATATTTGTTCGGCTGCATGCTTCTATAATTCATCACCCCTATCACCGAATAGCTTCAGCAAACGAATTGGAGGTCTTCTTTCGCAGCAGGGAGGCAATGCCGGTACCCCAGGTACCGCATTCGCGAATGGCAGGAAGAGTTTGGAGGAGGAATTCAATGAAGAAATATATAGCGGCAGCTTTATTCTCGCTGTCCCTGGCATTTGCCGCGACGGCCCAGGAAGCCGCGCGACCGGACTTCATACCCGAGGCCGACTGGGGCAAGATCAAGGGTCTCATAGATCCGAGCCGTGTCCAGTGGCAGCCTTACAAGGGGATCGCCGTCAAGCAGGACGGGTCGCCCTACAAGGTGCTCTATTTGCCGGTGTGGATGGGCGACGACTACCAGGTCATCGCGCAGCATCTCCTGCAGACCCAGCTCGAGGAAGCCGGCGCGACCTTCACCACGAGCTCGGCCGAATTCGACGTGCCGACGCAGACGCGCCTGATGGAAGACGCCATCGCCACGCACGCCTACGACGCGATCGTGCTGCATCCCATCGACCCGACCTCCATGGCCACCACCATCGACAAGGCCATCGCATCCGGGATCGACGTCTACAACTGGGTGCTTCCGGCCAACACCGACAAGCTCACCGGCTTTGCCGGCTATGATGCCGACACGATGGAAGGCAACGGCCAGATCGGCGTGAAATTCTCCGAACTCGCCAAAACGGCGGGCGCTACCGCCGAGAAGCCTTATCGCGTGCTGGAGATCTGGGGCGCACGCGCCCTGCCGATCTGCCAGGCCCGTCACCACGGCGTCGGTCTGGGGCTGGCGGGAGATCCCGCCGTCGAGATCGTCGAATCGGTCGACACGTCCGGCCAGCCGGAGTCGGTGATCAAGGCTATCCAGGATGCCTTTGCCCGCTATCCCGACATCAAGGCCATCTATCCCCAGTTCGGCGATGCCGGCGCCATCACAGAGGGCCTGCGCTCCGTCGACCGTCTGGCGCCCGCCGGCGATCCGAACCACGTCGTCGTCATCCTCCAGGATATCGACAAGGCGATGCTGGCACCTTTGCGCGACGGCACCTTCGACTTCACGGTGTCGAACAACCCGTGGCACCAGATCGATGTCGTCGTGAAGCAGTTCCTCTGGCACACCGTGCTCAAGCAGCCGTTGGGCGACGGCGATGCCAATTCCGGAACGGTCAAGCTGCCGCGCCGGGTATTGCTGCCGATGCCGCTCCTGACGGGTGCGACGATCGACACGGATGCAGCGCATATGTGGGGCGGAACCGTCGCCTTCACCGACATGCCGCTCGGGAAGTGGAACTACTGGCCAGTCCTCGACACCAAGGAGATCGGCCTCCCCGTCCCGACGCTCGCCGACCGCAAGAGCCTCCTCGGCTATTGAGGCGCATCCGTTCGTCGCGCGGGTGGCTGCAATTCCACCGCGCGACAGACGCCGGGCGGTATCCAGGGAACAGGTGAGACACGCGTGGGTGACATCGTCCTGAGCATGGTGGGCATCACCAAGTCCTTCGGGAGCATCAAGATTCTGAGGGACGTGGCGCTCGAATTGCGCGCCGGCGAGGTCCACGCCCTTCTCGGCGAGAACGGCGCCGGCAAAAGCTCATTGATGAAGATCCTCATGGGCGTGCTGCGGCCCGACAGCGGCGAATACACGGTGCGCGGCAAGCAGGCCCAGTTTTCCAATCCATCCGAGGCGCAGCGCAACGGCGTCTCGATGGTCTATCAGGAGTTCGGCCTGGTCCAGTATCTGAGCGTCACCGAGAATATCCTTCTCGGCCGCCTGCCCGCCCGCTGGGGCAAGGTCGACTGGCCCAAGGCGCGCCAAGAGGCCGCACAGATCCTGCAGCGGCTGGGCAGCAGAGTGTCGCCCGATGCCACGGTTGGCGACCTGAAGGTGGCCGACCAGCAGGAAGTGGAGATCGCGCGCGCCCTCTCCTACGATCCGGCCGTCTTCATCATGGATGAGCCGTCCTCCGCCTTGTCGCGCGTCGAGATCGACAATCTCTATGGCCTCGTCAGGGTGCTCAAGCAGCGCGGCGTCGCCATCGTCTACATCTCGCACAAACTCGAAGAAGTCTTCGCGCTCGCCGACCGGGTGACGATCCTGCGCGACGGCGCCGTCGTCAAGAGCTGCGGCATCGCCGAAATCGACATGGCGACGCTGGTCGAGCGCATGACCGGCAAGCCGGTTGACAGCACATCAACGTTGCGGCAGGCGGCCGGACCGGGCGCCGGCAGGCTCCTCGAACTCTCCGGATTTTCCGCCGACGGCCTGTTCGAAGGAATCGACCTGACCATCGCGAAGGGCACCATCGTCGGCATCGCCGGCGTGATCGGCGCGGGCAAGAGCGAACTCGCGCGCGCCATCGTCGGTGCGCTGCCGGACGGAACCCGTGTAAAGGGCGGCCTTCACTTCGATGGCGTGGCGGTGAACGTCGCCACGATGACGCCGAGCAAGGCGCGCCGGCTCGGCATCGGCTTCGTCAGCGAGGATCGCCAGGCCGAAGGCATCGTCCAGGAGCACTCGGTCGGCTTCAACATCGTGCTGCCGGCACTGAGCCGAGTGACGACTGCGGGCGTGCTCGTCGGCCGCCGGGTGCGCGGCCTGGTGGCCCGAGTGATGGACGATGTGGGGCTGCGGCCGCGCGAACCGGGCAAGCTCGTGCGACTGCTCAGCGGCGGCAACCAGCAGAAGGTGGTCATCGGCAAGTGGATCGCCGCCGGTTCGAAGCTCCTCATTCTCGACGAGCCGACCCGGGGTATCGACGTCGGCGCCCGCCAGGAGATCTACGACGTCATCCGCAGTCAGGCGCGGGAGCGGGGCGTCGGCGTTTTGCTGCTGTCATCCGACATGCGCGAGATCATGGTGGCGTCGGACCGCATCCTGATCATGGCGCAGGGCCGGATCACACGCGAAGTCGCGCCCGATCGGGTCAGCGAGCGCGACTTGCTCGAAATGGTGCTCGTGCGCGGCGACAAGGGCGCCGATATCGCTGGCGTGCCGGAGGCGCACGGATGAAGAGCTTCCTGCGCAACGACAACGTGCTGCGCGCGCTCATGCTCGTGGCGCTGATCGTCGTGTTCGGCCTCTTAACCGGAGGCGTTACCTACAGTGCGCGCGGGCTGTCCAACATCCTGCTGCAGAGCTCCATCATCGGCATAGCCGCTATCGGCCAGACCTTTGTCATCCTGACGGGAGGCATCGACGTGTCGCTCTACGGCATCGGCGTCTTCGCAAGCGTACTTGGCGCTTCCACGCTGACCAGCCGCTTCGACCTCAACATGGTCGGCGGCGATCCTTGGCCAGTTCCCGTCGGTATCGCGATTATCCTGCTCGTCGGCATCGTGATGGGCGCCGTCAACGGCCTGCTGGTCGCGCGGCTGCGCGTGCCCGCGCTGATCGCGACGCTCGGCATGTGGCAGATCGGCCTGGGTCTCGCCCAACTCGTCGGCGGCGGCTACACGATCACCGATCTGCCTTCGAGCCTTAGCATGCTGGGACAGGGCTCGATCCGGGGCGTGCCCGTGCCGGTCATTGAGATGCTCCTGCTCTTCGCGCTGGCGCATTTCGTGCTCAGCCACACGTCCTTCGGCCGGGCCGTCTATGCCGTCGGCGGCAATTCCGCCAGCGCGTATCTCTCCGGCATCAAGGTCCGGCGCGTGCAGTTCCTCGTCTTCGTGATCTCGGGACTGATGGTCGCACTCGCCGCCCTGTCGATCGAATCGCGGATGATGTCGGTCTCGATCAGGACGCTGAGCGGGCTGCAGCTCGACAGCATCGCCGCTGTCGCGATCGGCGGCGTCAGCATCTATGGCGGCCGCGGCACCGTGCTCGGCGTGTTGTTAGGGACACTGATCCTCGCCGTCATCGACAGCGGCCTCGGCGCCATGGGCGCCAGCACCGACGTCCAGAACACGGTCAAGGGTGCGGTCATCATCCTGGCGGTGTCGATCGAATTCTTCCGCCGCCGCGAGCGGCCAACCCGCATCACGGCCTGACATGCAATTGCGGAGGCAACCAGAGTGATCGTCGACCAACTTCGGGAAGCGAATACCGGGCCGGGCCGCCGAGGCTTTGGCGTCGGCGTACTGACCAGCGACGACTTCGTGCGCCTGCTCATCCTCGCCGCCTTGATCGCGGGGTTCGCAATCGTCACGCGCGGCGCCACAATCGGCACCGAAAACCTCGCGAACGTGCTGATCCAGTCATCCATCCGAGGCATTGCCGCCTGCGGGCAGGCGTTCGTGGTGCTCACGGTAGGCCTCGATCTCTCGGTGAGCGGCATCGTGGCGGTGACGCTGATGGTCGGCGGCAGCCTCGTCACCACCAACCCGCAATTCAGCCTTCTCGGCGTCGCGATCTCTCCGCTTCTCGCCATCCCGGTGATGCTCTTCGTTGGCGTCGCGTTCGGCACCGCCAACGGTTTCCTCGTGGCACGGCTGCGGTTGCCATCCCTGATTGTGACGCTTGGCGTCTGGCAAATCGGCGTCGGGCTCGCCTATCAGGTGACCGGCAGTGGCTTCGTCGACAGCATCCCCTCGAGCATTGCCTTCATCGGCCAGGGCAGCCTGCTCTACGTGCCCAACCCGGTCATCCTGTTCTTCGCGATCGTGGCGCTCAGCTATTTCGTCCTGCACCGGACCGCTTTCGGGGCCGAAATCTACGCCGTTGGCGGCAATTCCCGATCGGCCTTCATCAGCGGCGTGCGCGTGGTGCGCGTGCGCATCATCGTGTTCGCCATTGCCGGCAGCTTCTATGCGATCGGCGCCGTAATCAGCATGTCGCGCTACATGAGCGCCACGATGGCGCAGACGACCGGCCTCGAACTATCGACGATCGCCGCGGTTGCCATCGGCGGCGTCAGCCTGTCGGGCGGCAAGGGCAGCATCGTCGGCGTGCTGCTCGGTACGCTGATCATCGGCGTCGTCGACAATGGGTTGAGCATCACTGGCGTCGGACCCGCCCAACAGGCGATCCTGAAAGGGGCCATCATCATCTTCGCAGTGATGCTCGACGGCTTTTCGCGACGCTGATGGCGCGCCCGGCTCGCCGCCGATCCGATCAGAACACCGCCCGCCAAACCTCGGGCACGAAGGCTTACGAGCGCCGTTCCTGAAATCGCGCTCTCATTCCGGGGTTCGCCTGTCCGGCATCCAGATCATGCGACCCTCCAGCAGGTTCTTAGTCCGCAGTCCAACCGCCGTCGATGATCATGGACGATCCCGTCATGAGAGAGGATGCATCGGACGCCAGGAAGACAACCGCCCCGGTTATGTCGTCGACATGACCGATGCGGCCAAGCTTTATCTTGGACAGCACCTCCGCCCTGAAGGCCTCATTCTTGAGAAAATTCTGAGCGAGCGGCGTTTCGACAAACGTCGGGCAGACGGTGTTGACACGGATCTTGTATGGAGCCAGATCTATTGCCGTAGCCTTGGTCATCCCCTCCATCGCCCATTTAGAGGCGCAGTAGACGCTGCGCGTCGCGGCACCGACATGGCCCATCTGCGACGACATGTTTATGATGCTGCCACTCACGCCTTGCTCTACCATGCGTCGCGCGACGATCTGCGCAACAAAGAAAGAAGCACGCAGATTGAGGCCCATGATATCATCGAAATCGGCCTGCGTTACATCAAGAAATGGGTTGGTGCGGTTCATCCCGGCATTGTTGACCAGCACATGAAATGCCGGGCTGTGTGAAACAGCTTCACTCACTGCCGAAACGTCCCGGATATCGAGAGCGATGGCTTCGGCTCGTCCGCCCGCGCGAGTGATATTGGCCGCGGCAGCCTCCACCTCGCTCAATGTGCGGGCGGCCAGAACAACCTCGGCACCAAAGTGGGCGAGCGCATGGGCGGCGGCCAGTCCCAGCCCCCGCCCAGCTCCCGTAATGAGCGCTCGTTTTCCGTCCAGCCTGAAATTTGGCGCGACTTGATTTTCCTCCATAAATCTCTCTCCATTTGTTTGAAATTGGGAATACGTATGCGCACGCATTTGCTAAATTAGTATCCTGGCGTTGATCAGTTCAGGCGGTTGCAGGACCAATGTTGGTAGAGCCGCGAATGATCAGTTCGCCGGGTATGCGAATAGCCGCTGGTGGAAAGTCTGCCGGATCAAACAGCAGGGAGAGCGACCGCCCCACCATCGCCTCGATCGGCTGGCGGAAGGTGGTGAGGTCGTATGCCGGCCAGGCGGCCGAGGGAATGTCATCGAAGCCCACGATGGAAACATCGCGCGGAACTTTCAACCCAAGCCCGAAGCGCGCGGCATCCAACGCGCCAAGCGCCATGACATCGGCGATACAGAAGATGGCGTCCGGGGGAGTCGGGCCGGACAGCAGATTGATCGCTGCCCTGTAACCCCCGCCATAGGTGTTTTCGCCGAATTGCTCGCCAATGATTTGGACTCCATGGCGGCGCAATTCATCCTGAAAGCCGGCGCTACGTTCACGGTGGGTCGACGTATCAGGGCGGCCCCCTATAAGGGCTATACGCCTATGCCCTGCGGCAACAAGAAGGGCGGCAACTTCCATAGAAGCGGACCTGTTCTCGCAGCACACTGAATTGATCGAAAAGTCGTCGACGGAGCGGTTGAACAGAACCACCCGGGTGTTCCTGTTGTGCAGGATGTCGCGCATTCGCGACGACAACACAGCTGACGTGACGATCAAACCGTCGATCTCGTACTGAAGCATCGATGGCAGCACGTCATCGACTTCGAAACCCTTGGGCACGGAAAGCAACAGGAGCTGCTTGCCCATGGCGTTGAGCTTCTGGGTGTAGATTTCCAGGACGGCCGGGTAGAACGGATTGAGGATATCGGCCATGATCAGGCCAACCATATTCGTCTTCTTCGTCTGCAGGCTTCGCGCGATCCCATTTGGCGTATAGCCCAAGCGCTCCGCCGTCTTGCGAATCTTTTTCTTTGTCTCCTCTGAAATCCTCCCGTCGCCGGCGAGTGCGCGAGACACTGTCGATTGCGATACGCCAGCCTCCCGCGCGACATCCACCGAAGTTGACCGTCTCATGCATTGAATCCTTGCGCAAATCAGCTTTTGCGCCTGTTATGCTGCCTTGCGCGCAGCAATAGCAAGACGATGCGCGAGATCAAACGCTGCTGTCAGGCCGGCGGGGTCGGCGCGATTTTGGCCGACAATGTCGTAGGCTGTTCCTTGCGAGGCGGTAACGATTGGCAGCGGCAATCCGCCAAGAACGGTCGAGGTGTTGGCGAAACCGAGTGTCTTCAGCGCGATCTGGCCCTGATCGTGGAACATGGTGATGATCAAGTCGAGCTTCTCCGGCCCCACACGCAGAAAGACGGTATCGGCCGGATAGAGGCCGGCGACATCGTATCCAAGCTCCTTTAGCCTTTCGATAGCGGGGAGGATAATCTCGATCTCCTCAGTGCCCATTGCGCCGCCTTCTCCCAAATGCGGGTTAAGGCCGGCAACGGCTATTCTCGCACGTTTGCCGCTTGATGATTCGACCGCCTTGGCGCCGGCCACCGTGGCCGCAATGATGGACTCCACGGAGATGTTGTCGGCCACGGCGCGAAGCGGGATATGCGAGGTTACGCGGGCCGTCCAGAGAGCCCCCTGGTTATTCATTTCGCAACAGAAGCCGGTAACCCCGAGGCGACTTGAGAAAAAATGCAGTTCGTCGATCGCCTTGTGACCGGCCAGCCACATCGCCTGTTTGTTGAGCGGACCATAGACAATCGCATCGAGCTGCCCTGCCCCGGCCGCGTCCGCTGCACTCTCCAGCGCCGCGAGCGTGGCAGTTCCGCCCTCCGCGCTCGCCACACCGGGTTTGTAGCCGTCTCGATCCAGCCCTGAAATCAGCGCCACGCCGCCACGCTCCGGAATCGATGAGACGCTATCGACGACCGGGATTTCAGCATAGAGACCAGCGATTCGCATTCCGTCGCGAAAGCTCCCTTTCCCACAAAAGACGGCAACGCGACGGTCACTCTGGCGCCCTTTTGCATTGACCAATTTGGCACAAAGTTCCGGACCGACACCGGATGGGTCTCCAGCGACGAGGCCGATTGTTGTCACAGACATTTCTCACTCCTGTTTGACAAACTCATTTCAAATGTCTAACAGAGTGCATACGTATGCTCAATCAAAAACGACAGAAGCCATTTCGTATGAACGCCTTTGCAATAGACTCCCTTGAAGCGCGCATCGGCGCGCAAACCACGGAAGCGAGACGACTTTCGGGCCAGATCGTCTGCGGCGGCGGCTTGAGAAAAGCGCTCACAACCGCGCAATTCGATATCGAGAACCCCGCCACCGAAGAGATCATCGGCTCCGCGCCACGCTGCGGCATAGAGGATGTCAATTCTGCGGTGGATGCGGCTTCCCTTGCGTTCCGGTCTTGGTCGGCAACGCCGGCGAGAGAGCGCGGCGCCCTGCTCATGCGGGCAGCCGATCATCTCGACGGCTTCCGTGAAGACATTGCCCGGCTCTCGTCGCTGGAGACTGGTAACGCACTTCCAACCCAATCGCGCAATGAAGCCGGCACCATGGTCGACATCCTGCGTTATTTCGGTGGCCTGGCTGGCGAGATCAACGGCCAGACCTATCCGCCCGATCCTGGCCGGCTGCTCTATACGCGACGCGAGGCGCTTGGTGTCGTTGGCGCGATCATTCCGTGGAATGCACCGCTGATGCAGCTTGCCAGCAAGATCGCCCCGGCACTCGCCGCGGGCAACACCGTCGTGCTAAAGCCGGCCGAGCAAGCACCCTTGGCAGTGCTTCGGGTGTTCGAACTGCTGCAGGCGGTTCTGCCACCCGGCGTCGCGAACGCAATCACCGGGCTCGGCGAGGAAGCAGGTCGCCTGCTTTGCCAACATCCGGCTGTACGCAAGATCAGCTTCACCGGATCGAGCGCGGTCGGCGCCATGATCATGCACTACGCCGCCGACAAGATCGTTCCAGTCACAGCCGAACTCGGCGGCAAGAATCCGAACATCGTCCTGGCCGATGCCAATATCGATCGCGCGGCGCGTGGCATTCTGCAGGGGCTTCGGCTTCAGCGTCAGGGCCAGTCGTGTTCCGCCGGTACGCGGATCTATATCCACGACGCCATTTATGATGCGGTGATCGAGCGCGTCCTGGCCGGCATTACGTCTTTTCGGGTTGGAAACCCGCTGGATGAAGCGACACAGGTGGGCTGTATCGTATCGCGCAAGCAGTTCGATCGTGTCGAACGCTACATCGAAATGGCGCGGCAGACGCCCGGCGCCCGTATCCTTTGCGGCGGCCAGCGTCCCGAAGGTCTGGACAAGGGTTACTACTACTCGACGACGCTGATCGAGGGCGTTCCCGCAAGCTCACCCGTTTGCCGCGACGAGATCTTCGGGCCGGTCGCGACTGTCTCACGCTTTACCGATTTCGAGACCGTGCTGCAGGAGGCCAACGATACGCCTTACGGCCTCGCGGCAACGATTTTCACGGAAAACCTCCCGGCGGCGTTTGACTTCGTGTCGCGCATCGACGCCGGCTTCGTGCAGGTCAACCAGTTTGCCGTCGCGGAAGCCAACATCGAATATGGGGGGACGAAAATGAGCGGCATGGGACGTGAGCTCTCGCTGGCAAGCATGGTCCAGCATTTCACCTGGTCGAAGACCGTCATCGTCAACACGTCGGCTGCCTGACCGGGAGAATGCTCAAGTGAAAACCGTCGCTTTCCTTGGACTTGGCAATATGGGTCAACCAATGACCCGCAATCTGGTCCAAGCTGGCTTTCCAGTCATTGGCTTCGACCCGTCTTCGGCCGCACAGGACGCGGCTGAGAAGCAGGGCGTGAAACGTGCCACCTCCGCCGCCGAGGCGGCCTCATCGGCCGATGTGGTTATCACCATGCTTCCGACCGGAGACAATGTCCGCGACGCCTATCTTGGAGCGTCGGGTGTCATCGCGGCATCCCGCAAGGGTGCGCTCTTGATGGATAGCAGCACGATTTCATCGACCGTCACCGTGGAAATCGCCGCTGCCGCCCGCGCCGCCGGCCGGCGCATGATCGATGCACCGGTTTCAGGCGGGACGCCGCGCGCCCATTCCGGCACTTTGACTTTCATGGTCGGCGGCGAGGCCACGGATGTCGAGCATGCCCGCCCTCTGCTGGAAGCAATGGGACAGCGCATCTATCATGTCGGGGCTTCGGGAGCGGGCCACACGGCGAAGCTCTGCAACAACATTCTGTCCGGAATATGCATGGCGGGAACTGTCGAGGCGCTGGCACTCGGTGTCGCCAATGGTCTCGACCCAGCAATCCTCAGCGATGTGATGCGCAACTCCTCGGGCAACAACTACGCGCTCGAGCGCTATCACCCATTCCCGGGCCTGATGGAGAATGTGCCCTCTGCCAACGGTTTTGCCGGCGGTTTCCGCTCGGATTTCCAGTTGAAGGACATGCGGCTCGCCAAGGAACTGGCGAACAGCTCGAAAGTCCTGGCAGCGATGGGAAATCTGGCAACAGAGCTCTTCGCCATCCATTGCCAGAATGGACATGCCGGCGAGGACTATTCGAGCATCATCAAACTGGCGCTCGATCTCGACAGCTACTTCGAAGGCAGGACGACGGAAGGGGCGACCAAGTGATCCGCAAACTCAAAGAGGGGCGCGATCCGAGCGCCGTGGCAGCCGATCAGGCCACCGTCAGAGCCACTGTAGAGGGCATCATCGCAGATGTCCGTGCGCGTGGTGATGTTGCGGTGCGCGAGCTTTCGATCCGCTTCGACAAATGGGACCGCAAGGATTTTCGCCTTACCGATGCGGAAATACGCGCCTGCCTTGCGGAACTGTCCGAACAGAACCTGAGCGACATCCGCTTCGCGCAGGAACAGGTTCGCAACTTCGCGCAGCATCAGCGCGAAGCGTTGCGCGATATCGAGATCGAAACCCTGCCGGGCGTTGTTCTTGGGCACAAGAACATCCCCGTTCAGTCCGTCGGCTGCTATGTGCCAGGCGGAAAATATCCATTGCTGGCCTCGGCCCATATGTCGGTCATCACGGCCAAGGTTGCCGGCGTGCCGCGCATCTTCACGGCTGCGCCGCCTTACGAGGGGCGCCCTGCCGCGGCGATCGTTGCGGCCCAGCACCTGGCAGGCGCGGATGAAATCTACTGTCTCGGCGGTGTGCAGGCCGTAGCCGCCATGGCACTGGGTACACAAAGCATCCAGTCCGTTGCCATGCTGGTCGGTCCAGGCAACGCCTTTGTGGCGGAAGCCAAGCGCCAGCTCTATGGGCAGGTCGGCATCGATCTCTTCGCCGGTCCGACGGAAACCCTGGTCATTGCCGATGACAGCGTCGACGCCGAGCTATGCGCGACCGATCTTCTCGGCCAAGCCGAGCATGGTCCCAACTCACCGGCAGTCTTGCTGACCAATTCAGAGGCCCTCGCCAAAGCCACGATCGCAGAGGTCGAAAGGCTGCTGACCATCTTGCCGACTGCCGTCGTCGCCCGTCGCGCATGGGAGGATTACGGCCAGGTGATCCTGTGTTCGACAGAGGACGAAATGGTCGGTGAAGCAAACCGCATCGCATCGGAACATGTGCAGGTCATGACACGCGATCCGGATATCTTCCTCGAGCGGATGACGAACTACGGGGCGCTGTTTCTCGGGCCGCGAACCAATGTCGCCTATGGCGACAAGGTGATTGGAACCAACCACACGCTGCCGACGGCGGGAGCCGCCCGCTACACCGGCGGCCTTTGGGTCGGCAAGTTCCTGAAGACCGTTACCTATCAACGCGTCCTGACCGATGAGGCCTCGGCAATGATCGGCGAATACTGTTCGCGCCTTTGCATACTTGAAGGGTTCGCCGGCCATGCGGAGCAGGCAAACGTTCGTGTCCGTCGCTATGGCGGGCGCAACGTCCCCTATGCGGCCGCCGCTGAATAAATCGCGGCGACGACTGCGGATGCCGGAAGAGGAGCTGGCATCCAATCTGAGACGGGTCATCCCGAGACGGAGAGGAGACAGACGTGACTGATATGCCGATGGTGGATGCTCACGTCCACTTCTGGAATCCCGAGCAGAACTATTATCCGTGGCTCAACGATCGGCCGCTGATCCCATTCCGCTATGGCGACTACTCCTCGATATGCCGGCCGTATCTGCCGGCCGACTACAAGCGGGACGCTGCCGGCCACCACGTTGTCAAGACGGTCTATATCGAAGCCGAGTGGGATCCGAGTGATCCAATCGGCGAGATGGAGTATATCGCCTCCCTTCGTCGTGAGACGGGGTGGCCTAACGTCGCTGTCGGCCAGGCATGGCTCGACCGGGACGACCGCGCCCGGGTGCTGGAGCGGCTGGCCGGTTTCGACTTCGTACGCGGCCTGCGTCACAAGCCGAAATCCAATCCCAAGCCCGGCTCAGCCGCTCCAGGCAGCATGGTCGACCCGCATTGGGTCATAGGTTTCGCCATGCTGTCCAGCTATGGTTTGCGGTTCGATCTGCAGACACCATGGTGGCATCTGCACGAGGCGAGCACGCTCGCCGACCGCTTCCCGCAGACGCAGATCATCCTGCTGCATTCAGGGCTGCCGGCCGATCGCAGTGCCGAGGGGATTGCCGGCTGGAAGGCGGCAATGACCGAATTCGCCAAGCGGCCGAACGTGGCGGTGAAGATCTCCGGCATCGGCCTGCCTGGCCAGCCATGGACGGTCGCCAACAACCGCGACATCGTGAGGTCGATCATCGAGATTTACGGCGTCGATCGCTGCATGTTCGGGAGCAATTTCCCGGTCGACAGTGTGTGCGGCACGCTCGATAAGATCTTTGGTGGCTACAAGGAGATCACGGCGGATCTCGGACCCGAAGCGCAAAAGCGCCTGTTCCACGACAATGCGGTCCAATTCTATGACATCCGGTAAGCCGCGCCTTGCCTATATCGGCGTCGGCCTGATGGGCGGACCCATGGCCGCGCGCCTTGCAGGGCTTGGCTACAAGCTACGAGTCTTCGACGCGGATGCCGGCCGGCACGCTGCGGCTATGGCTTCGGGTGCAGTTGGCGCTGCGTCGGCAAAAGACTGTGTCGACGACGCGGATTTCGTGCTCCTCAACCTGCCGTCGCAGGCGGCAGTCGAAACCGTGGTGTTTGGCCAAGCGGGCCTGTCGGATGCTCTGCTGCCACCGCAGATCGTGGTGGATTTCTCAACCGTGTCCCCGGATTTCTGCCGGTCCATCGGTTCGCGCGTCCAAGCGGCCACGGGATGCGAATGGATCGACGCTCCGGTTTCGGGTGGTCCCTCGGCGGCAGGCGAAGGCAATCTGACGATCATGGCCGGCGGCTCGGATTGGGCGATCGCACGCATCCGTTCCTTGATCCAGGACGTCGGCAGGCAGTTCACCCATGTCGGACAGACAGGCATGGGTTCGGTTGCCAAGATGATCGCGCAGCTCGTGGTCGGCACGAATTATGCTGTTCTGGCCGAAGCCGTCCGCCTCGCTGAAGCGGCAGGAATGGATGCTGCGCTGCTGCCCGAATGCGTGAAATACGGCCATGCCGACGGCGTTCTGATGCAACAGCTCTATCCACGTATCGCCGCACATGATTTCGCGCCGCGGGCCTATGCGCGTCAGCTGCTGAAAGACCTCGACATGGTGCAGGAGCTCGCCCGTAGTTCGGGCACGGCAACCCCAATGTCCGGCCAAGCCGCCCAGCTCTTTCGTCTGCTTATCACCGCCGGCCACGGCGAAATCGACGGCACCGGCATCTATCGCCTCTACGAAGGCGCGCCGTCACATCTTACAGCGATCGGGGAGAGCGCGCGTGCCCAGTAATTCTTACGGATTCATCGGTCTCGGTGCGATGGGCATGCCCATGGTCAGCAAGGCTCTGGCAGCTCAGCTCGACGTCCACATTTTCGATACCAACGCTGCGGCCGTCGACGTCCTTGTCGCGCAGGGAGCAAAGCGGCAAGACAGCGCCGCCGCGGTCGCCAATGCGGTCGAGACGGTCTTCGTCAGCCTGCCAAACGCACCGATCGTCGAGGCCGTCGCGCTGGGTGAGGCCGGCCTTATCCAAGGCAAACGCATCAAGCACTATATCGATCTCTCGACCACCGGCCCGACTATGGCGCGCAAGGTCGGTGATGCGATGGCGGAACGCGGCGTATCTGTGCTGGATGCGCCCGTCAGCGGCGGACCAATCGGCGTCCGCAACGAGACGCTGGCGGTCATGGCGTCGGGGTCGGAGCAGACACTGGAACGGGCACGACCGTTCCTGGCGACATTTGCAAAGACTTTTGTCCATCTCGGCCCGGACGTCGGCAAGGCACAGATCCTCAAGCTCGCCAATAATCTTCTCACCGCAACCAACATGGTGATCGTCGGCGAAGCGCTAGCATTCGCCGAAAAGGGCGGTATCGAGCCCGAGGATCTGTTCCGGATCATCAATGCCGGCTCAGGCCGGTCTTGGGTGTCGGAGATCGCCTATCCAAAGCATGTGGTGACACGCCGCTACGACCAGAATTTTCGCACCGAGCTCATGCACAAGGACGTGACGCTTTGCATGCAGGAAGCCGAGCGTATGGGCGTGCCAATGTGGCTCGGGGCCAACGTCCGCCAGTTCTGGCAGTTCGCCATGACGCAAGGCATGGCGAACGCCGATTGCTCGCGCATCGCGGCCCTCATCGAGGGTTGGGCGGGCGTGGAAATCGAAGACGCGGCCGAGGCTGCCGAATGAATGAACATGGGGAGGACTACGCCGTGATGCTGAAGGACAAGACCGCCATCATTACAGGCGCGGCGTCGCCGCGCGGCATTGGCAAGGCCACGGCCCGGCGGTTTGCCGCGCAGGGATGCCGTGTGGCAATCTTCGACCTCGACGAAGAAGCCGCCATGAATGCAGCGCGCGACATCGGCCCCGAACACATCGGCGTCGTCTGCGATGTCCGGGATCCTGCTTTTTGCCGCAAGGCAGTTGGTGACGTCATGGCCCGCTTCGGACATGTTGACATCCTGGTCAACAATGCCGGCATCAGCCAACCAGACCGGCTGATGGATATCACCCAGGAGAATTTCGACCTGGTCATCGATTCCAGCCTACGTGGCAGCCTGAACATGGCCCAGGCTACCGT
>NZ_RZTF01000006.1:25406-42428 GCF_004023175.1 Mesorhizobium sp. M7A.F.Ca.MR.362.00.0.0 | reverse complement strand
GGCTACCGTGCCTTCGATGATCGAACGGCGCTCCGGCGCGATCGTTTCGATCGGCTCGATCGCGGCTCAGATCGGCGGTGGCATTTTCGGCGGGCCGCATTATTCCGCCGCCAAGGGCGGCATCCACAGCCTCACCAAGTCGATGGCGCGTGAACTGGCGCAGCACAATATCCGCGTCAACGCGATAGCCCCCGGCACGATCGACACGGACATCTTTGGCGACAAGCTGACCGAAGACAAGCGGCGCGACATAGTCGTGAACATCCCGCTTGGCCGGCTCGGAACGGCTGACGATATCGCAAAAGCTTGCCTGTTTCTGGTCTCAGACCTGTCCGACTACGTGACGGGGCTCATTCTCGACGTCAACGGCGGCCGATTCATGCACTGAAAAGACAGTCCGCACGGCCCTGCGGTCGATGCGACGACGAAACATTGGAGGCGACGCATGCTCAGGATCAATTCCGGACAAGACGAGGCTCCGCTTGCGCATGGGGCGGCGCTTCTACCATTTCGTCGTGAATTTCCAGCGCCTTCTTCAGCGATCGAAGGCGTGCATCGTCCCGCCTGTTCGATATGGGACACCCCCCGCGAGTTCCAGCCAGATGCCTTGTTGAAGTCAGGGATCAAGGATGAAGCGGTTGCCTCCTACCTGTCAGACACCCGCCCGCTCTATGACGCCGCCAAGCGTTGCGTTGGCCAGCTTTCGGGAATCCTGCTTCTGCTCCAGACCGACAGCCTCGACCGCAACCGCAACGATCTCTTGCTGGCGTCGGTGACAAGGCAGTTGCGCGAGGCAACCGACCGGCTGGGTGCGGTGAAGGCGCCGCCGACAGCGGCCCGCCACCAAGCCGCGCTAGCCGATCTGCTTGTGCTTCTCGGCCGGATACTCTCGCGGCTTGATCGTCTTGCCGAGCTCATTGATCCGGCGAGTCCCGATCTCGATGCCGTCGTTGACGCGCTTTTTTTCGCGCAGCGGTCGCTGCGGATGGTTTCGGAACCTTCCGCCGGACTGACGCCCGTGGATTTCACGGCGGCCTGCTGCAACTGCCGACCCGCGAAAAATTAACCGGCTGGATCAAGGGAGGAAACCGGTGTCACTCTATTCGATCTACGTCCTCGAGTACGGATACGTGCCCGAATACCACAAGAGTGGCGTCATCTACGGCGCCCACAATGAAGGCTATGTGAAGTTGCCCTACTGCTACGCCGTCATCAAGGGAGACGGTTGGGCCGCGATGGTCGACGTCGGTTACAACGACCGCGACTATGGGAACTATCTTGGCACGCTGTTCAATGTCCAGAACTGGCGCGGACCGCGCGAGGTTCTTGCCGAAATCGGATTGACGCCGGAAGACATCAACGCGGTCTTTATCACGCACGCGCATTTCGATCATTTCGGCAATGTCGATGCATTTCCCAATGCCACCTTCTACGTCCAGAAGAAGGAGCTGCAGGAATGGATCTGGGCGATGTCGCTGCCGGACCGCATGCGCTGGATCCTGTCCGGCATCGATACGGCGGATATCCTGCGTGGTGTGCAGCTGGCGCGCGACAAACGCCTGATCGCGGTCGATGGTGCCATGGAAAACGTCTTCCCCGGCATCGATCTTCACGTCGCCTATGACAGCCATACCTTCGCATGCATGTGGGTGACGGTGCGCAATGATGGCAAGACGGATTCCCAGGACACCTGGGTGCTTGCCGGTGATCTTGTTTACCAGTTCGAGAACCTGAACGGCGCCTCCGAACAGCTCAAGATCGACGACATGTATCTCCCGGTCGGCCTGGCCACCGGCAGCCAGATCAATCTGATCATGGCCACCGAAGCCATGATGAAACAGGTCGGCCATGAGTCTCGACGGGTCATACCCGTTCACGAGTCGCGGCTCGAACAGACATTCCCGTCCCGGCTCTCCAGCCAGAAGCTGCGGATCAGCGAAATCTGTCTGGCCAGCGGAGCAAGATCCGCACTGCTTTAACGGACAAGTTCGATGCCGCGAATCCGCAGAAGGACAAGACACGTGGAAAAGCTTTCAGACAAGCCGAAGCCGGTCACGGCCTTAGGAGAAGGTGCATCCGGACCGAGCAGTTGGTTTGCCTCAGCTGGCGGGCCGACCGCGGGTATCGCGGCGGCAACGCTGGTCCTGTTCGTCTTCGGCGGCCTGATCGCCCCGCAAAGTCTTGGCACCGGCGCGATGAGCGGAATGCTGCCCTTTGCCGCCATCCTGGCCCTCATCAGCCTGGGCCAAACGCTGGTCATCCAGCAGGGCGGCATCGATCTGTCCGTGCCGGGGATGGTTTCGCTCAGCGCTGTCATCGTCTGCTACTTCGCGGAGAGCCAACCCGATGCCGAGGGCAGTGTTGCCCTGGCCCTCTTCTACGCTTTCGCCGCTGCGGCGGTAGCGGGGCTGATCAGCGGCCTGCTCGTCAGCAAGGTTCGTGTTGCGCCCATCGTTGCCACGATCGGCATGAACGCGCTGCTCTACGGCCTGAACGTCAAGATTTCAGGCGGCACACCGGTGTCTGTGCCCGGGTCGATAGCAGCGTTCGCCAACGGTAAGATCTTTGGCATCACGCAGCTCGCCTATTTGGCACTAGCGATGGCTATCGTCGTCATTTTCGTCGTCAAGGCGACGACCTTCGGGCGCAATTTCGAGGCTGTCGGCGCAAACATCAGGGCCGCACGCGCGGCAGGTATCGTCGCTGACCGCTACCAGATCGCCGCGTATGTGGGTGCGAGCCTGTTTTATGCGGCAGGCGGCATTCTGCTCGGCGGCCTTATGCAGCTGCCAAGTCCGCAGCAGGGCGACAACTACCTGATGCCGTCGATCGCCGCGACGGTTCTGGGTGGAACCTCGCTGTTTGGCGGCAAGGGCAATTTGGCGGCAACCGTGATCGCCGCCCTCTTTCTCACACAGCTGCAACAATTGGTGCTGACGACGGGCGCCAGCATCGGCGTTCAATACCTTTTCCAAGGTGCCGCGATCCTGGTTGGGGTCGGCATCTATGGTCTGAATTTTCGCAATCTCAGGCGGGCAATCAGCTTGAGGAACAGGTCGACCGCATGATGTCGGCGGCCAAGGGAATAAAAAGTTTCAACGCTGTCCAGCACGGGCAGGTTGGAGAACAGCAACCAAACTTCGTTGGGAGGAAATGATGAAGTCTTGCCTTGGAATGAACGTGTTATCGGGCGCGGCGCTCGCCCTGTCGGCCTTTGCAACTGTCTCACCGCTGTCGGTCACGCAAGCCGGCGCCGCGGATTGGTGCAAGGGCATCGCCGGTGGTGTCTTCTGCGCCGAACCGGCGGCGACACCACCGAGCTTTTGCGGAACGAAGGAGATTTCTGTCGCGCTGGCGGATGGCTTCGCCCAGAACCCCTGGCGGCAGATGACGACGGCCGCAGCGATCAACGAGGCCAGCCAGTGCCCGAACGTCACCGGCTGGGATCACACAGACGGGCAAGGTAACACCCAGAAGGCGATCTCCGACCTCAGCGGTCTGGCCGCGCGCGGCGTCAACGCCATTGTCGTGTTCCCCGATGCCGGCCCGGCCATGCTGCCGGCGATCCGCGATGCCTTCAAGCAGGGCAGCACCGTCGTGCCGTACCGAGCCCGTGTTGGTGGTGAGGAAGGCAAGGACTACAGCGTTTTCGTCGGCACGAACTTCCACCAGGACGGCGTCGACTGGGGCAAATGGATGGCCAAGGCCCTCAACGGCAAGGGAAATGTCGCCTACCTCGGCGGGCCTGCCGGAACCAGTCAGAGCCGTGAGCGCGCTGATGGCATCCTCGAAGCCTTCAAGGACTATCCGGGCATCGTCCAGATCGGACAGAAGCCGTTCGAAGTGACGAATTGGGATTCCAGCATGGTCGCCAAATCGCTGGGCGCGCTAATTGCTCAGTATCCGCAGATCGACGGTGTGATCGCGGACCTCAGCATGGGCGTTGTCGCCTCAGGCGTTTTCGAACGGGCTGGTCGGCCACTTCCGCTGATCGCCGGTGAAGACGCCAACGTGTTCGGCTGCACCTGGAAGAAGCTGCACGATGCCGACGCCAAGTCCGCCTTCCAGTACACGACAAACAGCGCCGAACAGTGGAACGTGCGTCTGGCCGTACGCTGGGCGATCGCTGAGGCAGCCGGCGGCAAGATGGATCAGCCGCTCGTCATAACCGACCCCAACGGCACCAAACATACGGTGGCTGAGGCCGGTGTGAAGGAAGTGACGAACTTCCAGCTCGAGGATTCGCTTGCCGGAACTGTTTTCTGCAATCCGAAGCTTCCGGAATCCGCTTCAAACGGCACCAGCCTGACTGACGAACAGGTCCTGGCAGCCCTCAAGGGCGGTCTCTGATCTCGAGCCAAACGGGGCGGGCTTCTGTCCGCCCCTTCATCTCCTCAAGGAGGATGATGGAAGTCACTTAGGAGGATCGACCCATGGCCACCGTCGAGCAGCTTCAGTCTGACATGGCAACGCCGACCAGTACTGCGTTGGACAGCCCGTTGGGATTGCGCATGCAAGGCGTGTGGAAGCGTTTCGGCCATGTCGTCGCCGTGAAGGACATTTCGTTTGTGGCCCGATGCGGCGAGGTTCATGCGCTTCTGGGAGAAAATGGCGCAGGCAAGTCGACATTGATGGGCATTGCCTCCGGCACTTTGAGCTACGATCAGGGCTCGATTGAAATATGTGGACAATCTGTAGATCGCTTTAGCGCGGCACAGGCGCAACGGCTCGGGCTCGCCATCGTGCATCAACATCCGGCAGTGCTTCCCGATCTGACGGTGGCTGAAAACCTGCTGCTTGCAGTTCCAGCAGCGCTTCGAACGGATTATGCGAATGCCAATGACTGGGTAATCGCCCAACTCCGTCGTGTTGGCTCTGCCGTTCACCCCAAGACCCGGCTGTGCGATGTCGACATCGCGCAAAGCCAACTGATAGAACTTGCCAAGGCGCTTGCGATCAACCCAAAGATCCTCATTCTTGACGAACCCACCGCGGCTTTGACAGCCGACCTTGTCGACATCCTGTTTCGCAACGTGCGCGAAGCAGCGACTCGGGGCGCGGCGGTCATCTACATTTCGCATCGGCTGCAGGAAATCAGGCAGATCGCAGACACGGTCACCGTCATGCGTGACGGTGAAGTGAAGGGATCGGCACCGGTGCGCGATGTCAGTGATGACCAAATCCTCAACCTCATTGTCGGACGCACCGTCACCCAGCAATTTCCGCTCAAATCAGCCGGTGTCATGAATGGCGCAAGTATTCTTGAGGTCAAAGGGCTTTCGGGCGCTGATTTCGTAGACATCAATATGTCGGCGCGTGGCGGCGAGATCGTTGGTATCGCCGGCATTACCGGAAACGGCCAGAGCGACTTCCTGCGTTCGCTGGCAGGTCTTGGAAATGCCCGTGGAGCCGTCACTCTGGACGGGAAGACCGTGCCGCTCGGCAACCCGGGTGCCGCTCGTAGTGCCGGCATTATCTATCTGTCTCCCGACCGCCAACATGAAGGCCTTTTTCCCAGTCTTTCCGTGCGCGAAAACGGTACCATCTCGGCCCTGTCACGTTTCGCGAACTTTGGCGTCGTGGACCGTCCGCTCGAACGACGGCAAATGGAAGCCCAGCGAGTGGACTTGAACATTCGCGCGGCATCGATCGAGCAGAATGTCGCCACGCTGTCTGGCGGGAACCAGCAAAAGACGATCCTGTCACGAGCTCTCCTGGCAGAGGCTTCACTCGTGCTGGCAGAGGAGCCGACAGCCGGGGTTGACGTGGGTGCCCGCGCCGAAATCTATCGCATCCTGCGTGACGTCGCTTCGCGCGGGACATTGGTGGTGATCGTCTCATCCGATATTGTTGAGCTTGAGGGCGTATGCGACCGCGTGCTGGTCTTCTCCCGCGGGCACGTCGTGGGCGAACTCTCAGGCCAAGACGTCAATGAGGCCAATATCGGCCGGACCATGATAACGGCCACCACCCATCGCAACACCGACCAGCAAGAACGAGACAGATTCGGCACTACGCGTTCATGGCTGCGAATGGTTGCTGCCGGCGACTATGTTCCAAGCTTCGTGCTTGCCGGGCTAATCGTGCTGCTGGGCGTGGTAGCGTCTGGCCACAACATTCGTTTCGTCTCAGGCTTCAACATCGAGAAGATCCTGTTCCTTTCCGCTGCGCTGGCGTTCGTCTCGTTTGGCCAGATGTGCGCAGTGTTCACTGGCAGGATCGATCTGTCGGTCGGCCCGTTGATCGGGTTGAGCCTCGTTATCGCGTCATTCTTCCTGAATGAAGGTGCCGGCATGGCAACGATAATCGTTGGCGTGTTGGCCGTGTTTGGCGCCGCAGCCCTCGTCGGCCTGACCAACGGGACCTTAGTTCGGTTCGGGAACTTCACCTCCGTCGCCGCCACGCTAGGGGTTTACATCATCATTCAGGGCATCTCGGTGTTGCTGCGGCCCTATCCCGATGGGGCCATCAGCGCCACCGTCATGGATACCATCAAAGCCACTATCGGCAGCATTCCGGTCGTGTTCATCGTCGCGTTGGTCCTGGCGATCATCCTCGAAGTCGGCTTGCGCTACAGCCGTTGGGGGATGAGCTTGCGCGCCGTTGGCTCCAACGAGAAAGCGGCGGCGCATATTGGTGTGCGCACAGGCTGGACCGTCGTCGGCGCGTTCATCGCCTGCAGCTTGCTCACGGCGCTTGGTGGCTTGATGGTGGTGGCGCAGCTCGGCATCGGCGATCCCAATCAGGGCATCGAATACACGCTGGGCAGCATTGCCGCAGTTGTCCTCGGCGGAGCCAGTCTCTTCGGCGGACGCGGCAGCTTCATCGGCGTGTTGCTTGGCGCCGTCCTGATCCAGGAAGTCAATTCGTCGATGGTTTTCCTGGGCCTGTCGCAAGCCTGGCAATATTGGTTCATCGGCTTGCTGACGCTGATCGCAGTAGCAGTCTATTCTCAGGCCCGGTCAGCGTCCATTGAGAGGCCGTGAAACGAACTGCCGCAGACTGGAGATACGACGTCGAGTGCGCGAAGATCCGAAAAAAAGCGCGAAATCTCCCCCAACCGCATGTCGACGCTTCCCGTCACTTGATGATGCCGATCTTCTTGCGACCAGATTTCGGTCAGTTGTCTGACGGCTTTCGGCAACGCCTTTTCGAGGTGCAAGCATACCGTCATCTTTTCTTCCGCTCTCGTGCTGACCGGGCGTTTTGCGTCCTGAAGTGGGCCAGAATTTCGGGCCCTATGCACGATTAGTTTTTGCTTGTGAACGCGCAGGCGATTTGTAACTTGTCCCACGAGCCGGTCCGGCAACGGTGGTTCACAAGATGGCCGACAGGAACATTCCCATGGACCACCCATCTCTGAAAGCTGCCGCTCATGTCGAGGCTATGTCCGCCTTTGCCTTGGCAAATTTTAGCGGCTGCGACCGGACAACCCTTGCCCAGAACGAGAGCGCTTTTCCCCCCAGCCCCAGGGCGATCACTGCCGGCCAGGACGCGATTGCCCGCAGCCATCTCTATCCTGATCCGGACTGGACAGCGCTGCGCGAGGCAATTGGGCGGGGCTATGAGGTCGATGCCAATCTGATCTTGTGCGGCGCCGGTTCGATGGACCTGATCAGTTGCACCATCGCGGCCTTTGCGGGACGAGGTGACGAGGTGCTGGGCACGTCCTATGCCTATAATTTCGCAGCCTCCGCCGCCGCGCGTGTTGGTGCCGCCTACATCAAGGCGGCAGAGCGCGATTTCACCGTTTCGACCGACAGCATTCTGGCTGCCGTCACGCCGGCAACGCGGGTCGTCTTCGTCTGCAATCCCGGCAATCCGACCGGCACCCGCATCCGCAACGCCGAGCTGCTGCGCTTGCGGGCCGCCTTGCCGCGGGATGTCCTTCTAGTGATCGACCAGGCCTACGGCGAGTTCGACGAACAAGACCCCGGACCGATCTTTGCGCTGGTCGCGCGCGGCGATACCGCCGTGCTTCGCACGCTTTCCAAGGCCTATGGCTTGGCCGGCGCGCGCGTCGGTTGGGGGTTGTTTCCGCCTTCGGTCGCGGACGAGGTGCGCAAGATGCAGAACTCCAACCAGGTCACGACGGCAAGCCTCGCAATGGCCGTCGCGGCCGTGGAGGACCAGGCCTATATGCGCGAAACGGTGGCCCGCACGGCGAGGATTCGCGACCAGTTCGCGCATGATCTGAGGGCTAAAGGATATGACGTCCCGGAGAGCCGGACGAACTTCGTGCTGATCCGCTTCTCCGACGAAGCCGCCGCGGGGGCCGCAGAGAAGGCCTTAAGGGGCGCCGATATCATTGTGCGCGGCCTGGGCGGCTACGGCCTCATGGACTGTTTGCGCGCGACGGTCGGCCCGCAAGATATAATGGATCGCGCACTTCGCATACTGATCGACATGCACGGCGAATAGTGTTGGCTACCGCATGTTTTGCGACAGAAGCCTCGGGAGACTTTAGCGATGCCGTATTTGCCTGCCCGTGACTTTATCGGCTATGGCGACAAGCCGCCTGCCGCGCAGTGGCCCGGGGGCGCCAAGCTGGCGCTCAACATCGTCGTCAACTATGAGGAAGGCGCCGAATACAGCATCGGCGAAGGCGACGGCGTCTCCGAGGCGATCCTGTCGGATCTTGCCGTGTCTCCGGCGGTGCCGGGTCTGCGCAACCGCAATATGGAATCGCTCTACGAATATGGCTCACGCGTCGGCATCTGGCGGCTCGCCTCGCTGTTTCAGGACAAGGACATCATCCCGACATTCTACGTGGTGGGGCGCGCGCTCGAGCTCAATCCGGCGGCCGGCAAGGCGATCGCAGCACTTGGCAGTGACATCGTCTGCCATGGCTGGCGCTGGATCGATTACGCGCCGTTGAGCGAGGCCGAGGAGCGCAATCACATCGCGATGACCGTGGATACCGTCGAGAGCCTGACCGGCATTCGCCCGCTCGGCTGGTACACCGGCCGGCCCAGCCTCAATACGCGGCGGCTGGTGGTAGAGCACGGCGGCTTCCTCTACGATTGCGACGACTACAATGACGACCTGCCCTATTTCGTCGATGTCGATGCCAAGCGGCATCTGGTGGTACCGCATAGTTTCGACAACAATGACAGCCGGTTCTCGCGCGGCTCCGGCCTGGAGACAGGCAGCCAGTTCTTCGAATATGTCAGCGATGGTGTGGACTGGCTGCTGACCGAAGCGGAACGGACGCCACGCATGATGACAGTGTCGCTGCATTGCCGGCTGGCGGCACGGCCGGGCCGCATGATCGGGCTCTCCCGCTTCCTCGACAAGATCAAAGCCAATCCAGACATCTGGATCTGCCGCCGCTCGGACCTTGCCCAACATTGGCTGGATCGGTTCGACGGCTGACGCCATCAACCGGACCGGACGGGTGAAGCCTTCACCCGTCCGTCAGTGAACGCGCTATTTGTTTGGAACCTCGTAGACCTTGCCGTGCCAGGGCGCGGCATCGATTTGGTCGAGCGCCATGACGTAGAGCACATTCTCGCCGGGTCCGAAGGCAAAGTTCGGCATGGATGGCGACGGCACCGAAAGAGTGCGCAGCAGCTTCGCGTCCTTGTCGACCACGAGGATCTTGCCTGGCGCGTCGAGCGAGCGCGGGCTCTGGCCGATATACATCTCGCCGGCCTTGTCCATCTTGATGCCGTCAGGCCAGATATGTGGCTGGTTCGGGAACAGATCATCGAGGCGCAGGAAGACGCGACGGTTATTCAGTGCGTGGTCGGACTGGACGTCGAACTCGATGATCCGGTTGTCCTCGGTCTCGACCAGATAGAGGATCTTGCCGTCGTTCGACATGACGAGGCCGTTGGCATTGTGCAGGTCGCCGGCAACCTTCTTCACGTTGCCGTCCTTGCCGATGTAGTAGGCGGAGGCATCGATCAGCGGCCCGCCCTTGCCGGAGCCGGTGAAGTAGATGCCACCATCCTTGTCGGGCGCAAGATCGTTCGGCCCGCTGAACGGCTTGCCGTCGGTGTCCTTGTCATAGGCCGGCAGCGTCTTGCCGTCGGCGGAGATGCGGCCGATCGAGTTGCTGTCGTAGCAGGTGACGAGAAACTCGCCGGTCGTGGTCGGCAGCACGGCTGAAGGCCCGCAGCCGTCCATCTTCCAGAAGATTTCGTTCTTCTTGCCGTCCCACACGGTCACAGTGCCGCGGCCATATTCGACATAGAAGAGCTTGACCTGATACCAGATCGGTCCTTCGGCGAACCACGTGTCTTCATTGATGACCTTGACGTCTCCCGCATAGGCGGACGATGCGAGGGTGAGGGCAAACAACGTGCCCAGCAGATGCCGTTTGATCATGCGATTCCCCTTTGTTTCCGGTCGGTTGAATCTTCCCCCCTCGGCCTCGCCGACGTTACCCGCCAGCGTCGTGTTCTTTCGGCTGGCGCGCGGGCAGTCATAGGGCTATGCCCGCAGCCGCTTGCCTTCTGGATCGAAAGGCGGTTGCTTCAGCAGCACCGCGTCATGCGGCCTCCCCAATATGGCGACGGATACCTTGTCTCCGGCCCTTGCCGAGCCCGCCTTGACGTAGCCGAGCGCCAGCGACTGCTCGACAAAATAGCCATAGGCGCCTGAGGACACCTGGCCGATCGGCGTGCCATCGGGGAGGAAGATCGGCTCGCCGCCGGTCGCGTCGGCATCCCTGGCCTCGATCGACAGCATGATCAGCTCGTCGCGCGCCGGCCTTTCGGCGACCGCTGCATAGGCATCACGGTTGAGGAATTCGCCCTTGTCCATTTTGACAAGCCGGTCGAACTTGACCTCCTGCGGCCAATATTCGGGCGAGTATTCGCGGCTCCAGCTGCCATAGCCCTTCTCGACGCGCAGCGACATCAGCGCGCGCGAGCCGACCGGTCCGGCGCCAACCTCATTGCCGGCCTTGAGCAGCGCCTCGTAAAGCGCGACCTGGTCGGCGGCCTTGCAATGCAGTTCCCAGCCAAGGTCACCGGTGAAAGAAACCCTGAGCGCCACCACCTCAATGCCGGCGACGGTGATCCGGCGCGACTGCATGAAGGGGAATGCCTCGTTCGACAGATCCTCATTGGTCAGGCGCTGCAGCAGGTCACGCGAGCTCGGTCCCGCCACGTTGAAGCCGCAGAGGTCCTCGGTGCGCGAGCGGAACGTCGTACCCTCGGGCAAGGGGATAGCCTTGAAGAACCTTTGGTGGAAGCGCTCGGCCATGCCGGAGCCGATGACCATGAATTCGTCGTCCGCGAGCCTGGTCACGGTGAAGTCGCCGGCAATGCCGCCGCGCTTGCCGATCAGCGGCGTGAGGCAGGAACGGCCGATCTTTGTCGGCATGCGGTTGGCGAACAGCGCATTGAGCCAAACCTCGGCACCAGCGCCCTTGACCTCGTATTTGGCGAAATTGGAGATGTCGATGATGCCGGCGCGTTCGCGCAGCATGCGCGCCTCGCGGCCCACCGGTTCCCACCAGTTCTGGCGGGTGAAGCCGATGGTCTCCTCGCGCGGCTCGCCCTCGGCGGCGAACCACAACGGGTGCTCCCAGCCGAAATTTAGCCCGAAGACGGCGTTCATGCCCCTCTGCATCTCGTAGGCGGGCCTGGTCCGCACGGGCCGCCCGGCGGCGCGCTCCTCGTTCGGGAAATGGATCTTGAAGCGATGGCTGTACTGATCCTGCACGCGAGCCTTGGTGAAGGCCTCGCCGGCCCAGAGGCCGAAGCGCGCCATGTCCCAGGCAAACATGTCGAGCGAAGGCTCCCCCTCGATCATCCACTCCGCCGCCAGCTTGCCCATGCCGCCCGACTGCGAGAAGCCGGGAATGATGCCGTTGCAGCAGAAATAGTTGCTGAGTTCGGGCACGGGTCCGAACAGCACCGCGCTGTCCGGCGACCAGATCATCGGCCCGTTGATCACTTTTTTGACGCCTGCGGTGCCGACGGCCGGGACGCGCGCGATCGCGCGCAGCATGTTCTCCTCGATGCGGTCGAGATCGTCGGGAAACAGTTCGTGGCCGAAGTCCAGCGGCGTGCCATCCTCGGCCCAGAATTTCATCTTGCGCTCGTAGGCGCCGACGAGCAGGCCGAGCCCTTCCTGGCGCAGATAATACTCGCCGTCCCGATCGGCGACCGAAGGCAGCCGGCGGCCCATGGCGGCGATTGCCGGAATGGTCTCGGTAACGAAATACTGGTGCTCGGTGGGGATCAGCGGCAGTTGCAGGCCGGCCATCGCGGCGACCTCCCTGCCCCAGAGGCCGGCGGCATTGATCACCCATTGCGTGTGGATGTCGCCCTTTGGCGTGCGCACGATCCAGCTGCCGTCGGGTTGCGCCTCGGTGGCGGTGACCGGCGTGAAGCGATGGATCTCGGCGCCGCGCTGACGCGCGCCGGCGGCGTAGGCGGCGGTGACGCCGGACGGATCGACATTGCCGCCTTCCGGCTCGTACATGATGCAGCGTATGCCGTCGAAGTCGACCAGCGGGTGCAGCCGCTCCGCCTCGTCGCGCGCGACTTCGTAAAAATTCATCTTGTAGCGCCGCGCCTTGGCCTCCTGGAGCCTCAGCTGATGCTCGCGCGCCTCCGTCTGGGCGAGATAGAGCGAGCCCGGCTGAAAGATGCCGCAGCCCTGGCCGGTCTCGGCTTCCAGTTCCTTGTAGAGCGCCATCGTGTAGTGCTGGAGGCGGCTGATGTTGGTGGAATCATGCAGGCCGTGAATGTTGGCCGCTGCGTGCCAGGTGGAGCCGGAGGTCAGTTCGCTGCGCTCCAGAAGGACGACATCCCTCCAGCCGAACTTGGCAAGGTGATAGAGGATCGAGCAGCCGATCAGACCGCCGCCGATGACGACGGCTTGAGCATGAGTACGCATGTTTCTTCCCTTTGTTCAGCGACTTTATCTTGGCGTTTGATTTAGCTGATGGGTCAATCGCAGTCGCCCGGCGAGTTCAGGGGCGCAACATGCGCCCCTGAGATATTTGCTGTGGCCGGCCCGGCCTAGGCCTTGTCGAGCCAGACCTTATCCAGCTGCAGTTCGAATGTCTGATGCATGCCGAGGTTCTTCACATAGGTCGCATGGTGCCGATAAAGCGAACGCCAGAACGCCTGGACCAGGATGCCGGAGTCCTGCAGGATGAATTCCACGTCCTTCATCAGTTCCTTGCGCTTGTCGACATCCGGCATGGCCAGAGCCGCGTTGAGCTTCTTGTCGAATTCCGGGTTGGCGTAGCCCGACTCGTTCCAGGCCTCGCCGCTGCGATAGGCGATCGCCAGCACCTGGACACCGAGTGGCCGCATGCCCCAATCGGTGGTCGACCACGGATATTTCGTCCAGTCGTTCCAGAACGACGAGCCCGGAATGATGGTCCGCTTGACCTTGAAGCCGGCCTCGCGCATCTGCGCGGCGACGACGTCGGCGGGGTCCTTCACATAGTCCGCATCGTAGGAGATCAGCTCGAACTCGTGATCCGTCTGGCCGGCCTCGGCCATCAGCGCCTTGGCCTTGGCGAGATCGCGTGGGACTTTCGGCAAAGCGTAATATTCCGGATGGATCGGGCAGACATGGTGGTTTTCGGCGACCTGTCCAAGGCCGCTATAGCCGAGCTTCAGCACGGTCTCATTGTCGACCGCGAGCTGGATGGCGTTGCGCACCCGCTTGTCGTCATAAGGCTTGTTGGTCACATTGGTGCGCAGCACGATGGTTCCGGCCGTGACGACCGGCTCCTTGACCAGCCCCATACTGTCATAGAGGTCGACCGTGCCGCCGACCGTCTGGTAGTTGCAATCGATCTCACCGGCCTCGAAGGCGCTGGCGATGGCGGGGTTGGAGGCGTCGGATCCGTAGTCGGTCCAGTCGACGCCATCGAGATAGGGGTCGCCGCCGAACCAGGTGAAGTCCTTGCGCCGCCGCACCGCGGCCGATTCGCCGACCTTGTAGGAGATCAGCTCATAGGGACCTGTGCCGGGCGTCTTGAGCATGTCGCCGCCGTTCTTCTCGAAGTCGCGATGAACGATGATCGCCGGATAATCGGCAAAGCCCGGAATGATCGTTACGTCGGACTGTTGGCATTTCAGCTTCACAGTGTGGTCGTCGACCTTGGTGATGGCGCTGGCCGCCGCTTTCTTGGTGGCGGGATCGATGAGGGAGTTCATGCGCCCGGCCATCGAATTGCCTTCGGCCGCCTTGTCGCACCAGCGCTCGATATTGTGGATGATGTCGTCGGCGTTGAAGTCGTCGCCATTCGACCACTTCACGCCCTTGCGCAGATGCAGCGTATATTCGACAGCGTCGTCGCTCACCTCCCAGCTTTCGACCAGGTGGCCCTCGAAGGTGAAGTCGGTGGTGTAGCGGATCATGTAGTCGTTGCACTGGCGCATGACATTGGCGATCTCGGACCAGTCCCAGGAGCGCGGATCCTTCATTTCCTTGATGATCATCTGCATCTTCAGGATGCCGCCCTTCTTGCCCGGCTCCAGTGCGGCGGCCTGCGCAGGCGACGAGCCGATCATTGAATAGGCGAACGCCGTGGAAGCGCCCATCGCGCTCGCCATGGCAAGAAACTCGCGGCGATCCATGCCGCCCTTCCTGACTTCGTCTGCGTAGCTTTCGATGACGGCCGGGACGCGGTCACCGTTGCTCTTGAAAATCGTCATTGTGATTCTCCGGTTTGGGCTTTCCGCCCGTTACATTCCCCTTGCATGGAAGATGTTAGAGGCGATGCAAAAATCCCGGAAGGGCTTGAGCCCGGGCAAACGGCCGAAAACCAGCCAATAAGACCTAAAAAAACGAGGCCATTGGCGTGTCAATTTTTGAGTTGGAAAATTCCCATCGGGTAGGACGAACAGCGCTAGGCGCCATCCTCCTGTGCCCGCAGCAGAATCCATTCCCGCACCGTGCGTGCGATGGTCCCCTTCGAAAGCTGGTTTTCGGTGAGGTAGTAGTTCCACGGACTGGCCGGCCGGACCGGGAACGGTTCGACAAGCAGTCCCCGCCGCAGATACGCGTGGGCAAGCGAGCGCTGGGTCGCGACGAGCCCTGCCCCCATGGCGGCCAGCTCAAGCGCGATGTTGGAAGCGTTGGTCGTCAGGCCCTTGTCGTGATCGTCCATGTCGACGCCCAGTGCCGACGTGACGACCTGCCAATATTCCTGGCGGCCATGCACGAAGATCCAATCGACCCCGAGTATATCCTGAGGCAGCTTCAGGGCGCCCTCGCCATCCAGCAGCGTCGGCGCGCACAGCAGAACCAACTCGTCGTTCCACAATGGAATGCCCGCGGGCGGACGGTCGTCGAAACGCCGCGTCGAAATGGTGATGTCGGCGATCTGCTCGCTGAGGTCCTCCCAGATCGTGCCATGCAGCACGATCTCGATTTCGGGATGTTTCTTGCGAAAGGCGGCCATGCAGCCCGCCAGCCAGTTCTCCGCCAGGCTCATCGGGCAGGAGACGACGACCGTGCGATTGCGCGACGAGGTCACGATCGCCTCAGTCGCCTGGTCGATCTGATCGAGCGCCTGACGCAAGGTAGGAAGGAACGCCTCGCCCATTTCGGTGAGCTTGAGACTGCGTGGATAGCGGATGAACAATTGCCGGCCGATATAATGTTCAAGCGCGCGGACATGCGTGCTGACCGCTGCCTGCGTGTATCCGAGCTCCTTGGCGGCCAGGGTGAAGGAGAGGTGCCGGGCCGAACTCTCGAATGATCTGATATAATTCAACGGGGGTGGTGGCTTCATCTGCGGCTCCTGCTTCGTGCAGTGAGAGGTAAACCATGGAAGCGCCGGCGTTCAATCTCAGGCAAGCGACAAGACATAGATATTTTTGGCCAAAGCCGCCGAACTAATTGCGTGAAAGCGCGATGGACCCAAATTAATGATGTCGTGACGCAGAGGGGAGTGATGCCAGTGGCTGTGCCGTCGCACCGGCTTGAAGGGCCTGACGCGAGTACCAGCGTGGCGGTTCGCCTGGCCGATTTCGTGTTGCGGCGGCCGGCGGCCGTATTCCCTGTCCCTGTCCTGGAACAGGCGCGGTATCTCCTGCTCGACACGCTCGGAATAGCCATTGCGGCTGGCCCGATGGAAGCCGGCCGGATCGCCCGCGACACCGCCGCCCTTCTCTACGGCTCCGCCGATCCTCTGCATTCGGCGCGCATGCTTTTCGACGGCCGCCGCGCCAGCATCGCCGGCGCCGCTTATGCGGCCGCAACGCAGATCGACAATCTCGATGGCCATGACGGTTACAGCCCGACCAAGGGCCATATCGGCGTCGTCGTCGTTCCGGCGCTGGCAGCGCTGGCGGAGGCGCTCCCCGACCTCAGCGGGCCGGAAGCGCTGGCATCGCTTGTCGTCGGCTACGAAGTCGCCGGCCGGGCCGGCATCGCGCTGCATGCGACGGTGTCGGACTACCACACGTCAGGCGCATGGAATGCCGTGGGCGTGGCCGCGCTCGCGGCAAGATTGCGGCGGCTCGGCGACAAGCAATTCCGGGAGGCGCTAGGCATTGCCGAATATCATGGCCCGCGCAGCCAGATGATGCGCGAGATCGCTACGCCGACGATGCTGCACGACGGCTCGGGTATCGGCGCGCTGACCGGCCTGTCCGCCGCCGTGCTGGCCGAGCGCGGCTTCACCGGTGCGCCGGCGATCACGGTCGAGGCGCCCGAAATCGCCGCTCATTGGCAGGATCTCGGCGCCTTCTGGCAGGTGCTGCATCAATATGTGAAGCCCTACCCGATCTGCCGCTGGGCGCATGCGGCCATCGACGCAACGCGTGGCCTCGTCCTGGCGCATAACCTGACCCCGTCGGAGATCAGCCATGTCGAGGTCAACAGCTTCCACTACGCCGTGACACTGTTCGACGGCGTGCCGGACACGACCTCGAAGGCGCAATACAGCCTGCGCTTCGCCGTCGCGACCTTCATCATGCGTGGCCGCATCGGTCTGGAGCACATTTCCGGCAACGGGCTTGAGGATGCCGCCATCGCCGAACTGCTGAGCCGCATCACGGTCCGGGAATCGGAGCTCCACAGCGCCCGCTT
>NZ_RZTF01000006.1:3070-25396 GCF_004023175.1 Mesorhizobium sp. M7A.F.Ca.MR.362.00.0.0 | reverse complement strand
GCGGGGCGCTGGGCCGACGTGGCGATCACAACCACGGACGGGCGCGTGCTTGCTTCCGGCGACGTCCATGCGCGCGGCGGACCCGAGGCGCCGCTGACACCGGCTGAGATCGAGGCCAAGTATATGGAATTCGCGACGCCGGTGCTCGGACAGGGCCGCGCCAGCGCGATCCGTGACGCGGTCCTTTCGCTTGCCGATCAGGACAGCCGCTTCTCCGATCTTTCGGTATTGCTCTACGATCCGCCCCTCGTCAGCATGACCCTCCAACGGCCAGCGTGGTAGCCTGGAATGCCGTTCAGGCTTCTGAAATACGGTCTCAGCAGGGATTATCCGGTCAGCGGCGACATTCCCGCAACGCCGGATCTCAAGCCATCCTATGATGTCGTCATTGTCGGCGGCGGCGGGCACGGATTGGCTTGCGCGCATCATCTGTCGAAATACCACGGCTTAAGCAGCGTCGCGGTGATCGAGAAGGGCTATCTCGCGGGCGGCAACACGGCGCGCAACACGACCACGATCCGCTCGAACTACATCACACCGGAAGGCATCGCCTTCTACAAGGAAGCGGTCGAGCTGTTCGAGGGCCTGTCGCAGGAACTCGACTTCAACGTCATGTTCTCGCAGCGTGGCCAGCTGACGCTGGCGCACACGGAAGCGACCCTGCGCAGCTTTCATTCGCGCGCCGAGATGGGCAAGCATCTGGGCACGCGCACCGAAGTTGTCGACCAGAAGGCGGTCGAGGAACTCGTCCCAAGCTTGAACATGGACTATGGAGGTTCGCTCGAAATCCTCGGCGGGCTCTGGCATGCCGACGGCGGCACCGCGCGGCATGATGCCGTTGCCTGGGGCTATGCCGCGCAGGCGTCGCGGCGCGGCGTCGAGATCCACCAGCGGACCGAAGTGGAGGGCTTCGAAGTCGTCGGCGACCGGGTCCAGGCCGTCAGGACGGACAGGGGCCGTATCGTCTGCGGTCAGGTGCTGATCGCGACCGGCGGGATGAACTACGATGTGGCGCTGATGGCCGGCGTCGAGCTTCCCATCCGCTGCTATCCGCTGCAGGCCATGGTGACGCAGCCGCTGAAGCCGTGGTTGCACACGCTGGTCTCCTCGGTGTCTCTGCACACCTACCTGGTGCAGTCCTCGCGCGGCGAGGTCGTCATCGGCGGTGGCTCCGACCCCTACCAGCTCTACTCGACGCGCTCGACGCTGGACATGAAGGAACACCTCGCCGAGGGCGCCGTGCACCTCTTCCCATTCCTGCAAGGCGTGCGGCTGCTCAGGCAATGGGCCGGGATCACCGACATGACGCCGGACTACAGCCCGATCATGGGTGCCAGCCCACTCGCCAATCTGTGGCTCGATTGCGGATGGGGGACATGGGGGTTCAAGGCGACGCCCGTCGCCGGCAAACGCATGGCGGAGACGATCGCGAGGGGACGCGTGCCCGACATCCTCAAGCCCTTCGCGCTCGAGCGGTTCGAAACCTTCCAGCTGCTCAACGAAATGGGCGCGACGGCGGCGAGCCACTGACCATGAAACTGCTGATTTGCCCGATGAACGGTCCGCGCAACATAGACGAGTTCCAGTCGTTCGGCCCCGTCCGCGCCGAGCCGGATGCGAACCGGACCGCTGATGCCGACTGGTCACGGCATCTGTTCCGCGTCGACAACCGCAGGGGCATCGTGGTCGAGTGGTGGCGGCATGTGCCGAGCAATTACTTTTTCCTGGCCGAGCGCGATCTCGTCACCAATGAAGTCATCCGGACATTCGATCCGTCCGAACGCCGGGGCCAATCATGAACCGGCTGCCCGCGCCCTGGGGAAGCCGAATCGATCGAAGCCGTCCCCTACGCTTCAGCTTCGAAGGCAAGGACTTCGAGGCCTATGCCGGCGACAGCATCGCCAGCGCGCTCGCAGCCTCCGGACAATGGGTGCTGTCGCGTTCCTTCAAATATCATCGGCCGCGCGGCATCCTCTCAATGACCGGCGCCGACGCCAACACGCTGGTGCAATTGCCGTTCGAGCCGAACGTCGCCGCCGACCGCAGGCCGATCAGCGAAGGGCTGCGGGTCAGCGCGCAGAACGTCAACGGCACGCTCGAACGCGACCGCGACGCGATCATCGACAGGCTGGGGCGATTTCTGCCGGTCGGCTTCTACTACCGCACCTTCATGGGGCCGCGCCGCGATAGCTGGCTGAAATTCTGGGAGCCGATGATCCGCCGCAAGGCCGGACTGGGCGTCGTCGACACCACGGCACCGCACCGGCATTTCGACAAGACGCACCTGCACTGCGACATCCTCGTCGTCGGCGCCGGTCCGGCAGGACTAAACGCCGCGATCGCTGCCGCCGAGGCAGGCTCGGATGTCGTGCTTTGCGACGAGAACCCGGAGATTGGCGGATCACTGACCTATGGCCGGCAGGATCCGGCCATGCTTGCCGACCTGTCCTCCAGGCTGCGGGCATTGCCCAATCTGCGCCTGCTGACCGGGACCCTCTGCAATGGATGGTACGAGGACAACTGGCTGCCGCTGATCCAGGGCGACCGGCTCTATCGCACCCGGGCCCGCGCCGTAATCCTGGCCACCGGCTCGATCGAACAGCCTGCCATCTTCCGCAACAACGACCTGCCGGGGATCATGCTTGGCGGCGCGGCTCAGCGCCTGATCCGCCACTACGGCGTACGCCCGGGACAAAAGGCCGTGGTGCTGGCCACCGGCGATGAGGGCTATTGCGTCGCGCTCGATCTGCTCGAGGCTGGCGTTTCGGTCATGCTGGTCGCCGATCCGAGATCCGGCGGCGAGACAGGGCCCTTCGAAGCGGCGCTGCACGGCAAGGGCGTGGCCATCCGCAAGGCCGCGACGATCGAAGCCGCCGAGGGAACAGCGGGAAATCGTCACCTTGCGCGGGTTCGTGTCGGCGGGCGCTGGATCGAGTGCGACCTGCTGGCTGTCTCGGCAGGCAAGGTGCCTGCCTGGCAGCTGCCTTGCCAGGCTGGAGCCAAGGTCGGCTATGACGCCGCCAGCGGATCGATGACGCTCAGCCTGCCAAAAGCGCCGGTCCACCTTGCCGGCTCTGTCGCTGGAGACAGCGATCTGCAGGACGCGATTGCCGGCGGCCGTCGCGCGGCCGTGGCCGCACTTTTGGGGCTCGGCCACGCTGTCGTAGAGGACAAAATATTCACCAGGCCGATGGCCACCAGCCCGCACCATGTGCTGCCGATCGTTGCCGATCCGAAGGGCCGCGACTTCGTCGATTTCGACGAAGATCTGCAGGTCAAGGATCTGCAAAACGCGGTCAAGGAGGGTTATCGCGAGATCGAGCTGGTCAAACGCTTCAGCACCGTCGGCATGGGTCCGAGCCAGGGTCGCCATTCCGCGCTGGCAACAGCCAGGATCGTTGCCGAGGCAACCAACCGCGCGGTCGCCGAAGTCGGCATCACCACTGCCCGCCCGCCGGTCGGACCGGAGACGCTTGGCGTGCTTGCCGGCCACCACGAGCCGCTTGAGCGGCGCACCGCACTGCATGCCAGACACCTGGCGCTCAACGCCGTGATGAAGCCGGTGGGCGCCTGGTGGCGGCCGTATTTCTATGGCGATGCCGGCGCGGCCGAAAAGATGATCCGCGACGAGATCATGGCGGTGCGGCAAGGGGTCGGCCTGCTCGACGTCTCGACGCTCGGCAAGCTGGAGCTGCGCGGGCCGGATGCCGGCGAGTTCCTCGACCGCCTCTACACAATGGCGCATGCCAACCAGCCTGTCGGGCGTGTGCGCTATTGCCTGATGCTCAACGAGATGGGCTCGGTGGTCGACGACGGTGTCGCCTACCGCATGGCGGACGACCGGTTCTATGTGACCGCCACCACGGGTGCGGTGGCGCGTGTCTATGCCGACATGCTGTTCTGGAACGCGCAATGGCGCTTGCGGGTCGATGTCCTCAACCTCACCGGCGCGTTCTGCGGCCTCAATGTCACCGGGCCGAAAGCGAGGGCCGTGCTTGAGGCGCTGGACAGCGACATCGATTTCGGGCGCGAGACATTCCCCTATCTCAGCGGCCGCAAAGGCGTCGTCGCCGGCGTGCCGGTGCGCGTCATGCGGATCGGTTTCACCGGCGAGCTGAGCTACGAACTGCATTGTCCATCCAGCCTCGCACCCGCCCTTTGGGACGCGGTGATGACTGCCGGCAAATCGTACGGCTTGAAGCCTTACGGTCTCGAAGCCTCGCGCATCCTTCGCCTGGAGAAGGGGCACATTCTGATCGGCCAGGACACCGATGCGATCACGACGCCGGACGAGCTCGGCTTTGGCTGGGCGGTCTCGAAGAAGAAGCCGTTCTTCATCGGCAAAAGATCGATCGAGATGCGCGCAAGGCTTGGCCAGTCGCGCAAGCTCGTCGGTCTGCGATTTCCGGCCGATGCGTGCGATCTACCCGGCGAAAGCTGCCTCGTGCTGCGCGGCAATGCTCCTGTCGGACAGATCACCTCGATCGGCTTCTCGCCGACGCTCGGCTGCACCATCGCGCTCGCCTACGTCCATATCGGCGACTCCACGGAAGGGAGCCTGGTGACGGTGAAGTGCCGGAACGGCAATCTGGTCGACGGACCGGTGGTTGCTCACGCTTTCTTCGATCCCGCCAATGCACGGCAGGAGATGTAGATGGCGGCAAGTGCGGTGTTTCCCTTCATGACCGGCGGTGCGGCGGACGGCACGAAGCTGCCCATCGGCGCGGTGAGGCTGAGCAACCTGACGGCCAGTCCGCGTTTTGGCCTTAAGGGTGGCGGCAGCGCCGCCTGGCTCACGGCGCATGGCATCTCCTTGCCTGCAGTCAATCGCATCGGCGCGTATCGCGGCATGCGGATCTTGCGTCTCGGCAACGAGGACATCCTGCTGCTTGCCGAAGGGGCCGGCGAGGCGCTTGCTGAACTCAAAGCCGCTTGGGCGAACGATGTCGGGCCGAAAGGCTATTCGTCATGGCGCGAGGAAGGCTGGGCATGGCTGCGCCTCTCTGGCCCGCATGCGCCGCAAGCGATGTGCCGGCTGTGCGCACTTGATCTCAGAGCCGATATATTCGGTGTCGACGACATTGCGCAAACACGCGTCGGTCACATCGAGGCCGTCACATTCCGCTCGCAATCAGGTTTCGATGTACTGTTCGACGTCACCGCGTCGGCCTACTTCGCCAGGACGGCAGCGGCGGTGGCCAGACACTGCACGGATTTTCTGACCGATACGGAAGGACACACATGACCCGCCCGCAAGGAACCATCGCACCGATCCTGACGCCGTTCGAAAACGACGGCCGCATCGCGCGCGATCTCTGGATATCGCATGCCAAATGGGTGCTGGGCCAGGGCGCGCATTTCCTGTCGCCGTTCGGCACCACCGGCGAGGCGCTGTCGCTGTCCTTGCGCGAGCGCATGCAGGCGTTGGAATGGCTGATCGAGGCCGGCATCTCGCCGAGCCGGTTGATGCCCGGCACCGGCGTCACCGCGCTGCCCGAAACCGTCGAACTGTCGAAGCATGCGGTCGAGCTCGGCTGTGCCGGCGTGATGGTGTTGCCGTCGTTCTTCTACACCGCCGTCGGCGACAACGGCCAGGCGCGCTACTACAGCGAACTGATCGAGCGCGTGGCAAACCCTGCGATGCGGATGATCCTCTACCACATCCCGCAGAATTCCGGTGTTCCGGTGAGCCCCGCTTTGACCGCACGGCTGAGCGAGGCGTTTCCCGAAACCGTCGTCGCCTACAAGGACAGTGCCGGCGACTGGAACAACACGGCGGCGGTGATTGCCGCGGCGCCGAAGGTCGCGGTCTTCCCGAGTTCGGAAGCGCAACTGACCAAGGGCCTTGCCAGCGGAGCGGCAGGCTGCATCTCGGCGACCGTCAACCTCAACGCCGCCGCCATCCGGGCCCTTTACGACGCAACGATCGCAGGACAGGACGTTGCCGAAGCGGATGCCGCAATTAAGGCGTTCCGCAAGATCATCCAGGATGCCGGCCTCATCCCGGCGATGAAGGCCGTTCTGGCGGTGCGCTCCGGCGACCAGCGCTGGCTGAACCTGCGCGCGCCACACGAGAATGCAGCGCTGGAAAGCGGACAAGCGCTGCTTGCCGCGCTGGGCAGTGCCGCCGATCACATCGGTCACGGCTGAGGCCGCGCCATGTCGGCACGCCCAACCGTCATTCTGCACACCGACAAGCCGGCCGGCGCGTTGGCCGTGCTGATGGAGACGCACCCGGACCTCCCGGTCCACCCCTGCGACAGCTACGCTGCGCTTCCCGAGCTCATCGAGCGCGTGGCGGCGGAAGTGGTCTATTCCATCCGCTTTGATGGTACGCCGCGCTACCCACGCCAGGCCCTCGTCGAAAGCCCGACCGTGAAATGGGTGTCCATCGGCGGCTCCGGCACGGATCATCTGGGACGTTGGGATCCGACGCGCGTCACGGTGACCAATTCCGCAGGCGTTGCTGCCGGCATGCTGGCTGAGTACGCACTCGGCGCCATGCTGTCCTTCTCGCTCGACCTGCGCGGCTTTGCGCGCCGCCAGCAGGTGCGGCAATGGGGCGGCGGCCGCGTCGAGCCGATCGAAGGCAAGACTGTGTTGATTATCGGCCTTGGCAAGACCGGCGAGGCCGTCGCCAAAAGGGCGCAGGCGGTGGGTATGCGCACGCTGGGTATCCGCGCACGCCCCAAGCCGATGCCTCGTCTCGACGAGGTGCATGGTCCGGACGCGCTTCTGCCACTCATCGGCCGCGCCGATTTCATCGTCTGCTGCGTGCCTTTGCTGCCGACCACGCGCGGCCTGCTTGGTGAGGCAGCCTTCGCAGCGATGAAGACGTCCGCCGTCCTCATCGACATTTCGCGCGGCGGTGTGGTCGATGAGACCGCGCTGCTCCAAGCTCTCCACGGCAAGACGATCAAGGGCGCCGCGCTGGATGTCTTTGCGACCGAGCCGCTGCCGGCGGAGCATCCGCTGTGGGGCTACGACAATGTCGCCATCACGCCGCATTGCGCGGCGGTCTACGAAGGCTGGGACGTCAAGTCGGTGGGCATGTTCGCCGACAATCTGAAGCGCTACCGCAGCGGCGTGCCGCTGCAGAACGTTGTGAACCCAGAGCGCGGCTATTGAGCCGAGAGGGAAGAGTTTGATGACGCAGGACAGGCGCGGCGGTGGCCGCAGGTTGAGGCTGGAACGCGGCGGCGGCGGTATCGCGCAACTGCCCTGGCAACATGTGGAGAACCCCTACCCACCGATGCAGCTGCTCGACGAAGAGCGGATGGAGCGGCTGCATGACACGTCGATGCGCATCCTGTCGGAACTCGGCATCCGCGTCATGAGCGAGCGGGTGATGGACCTGTTCGCTTCCGCCGGTGCCATCGTCGATCGCGAGGAGAAGATCATCCGCATCGACGAAAGCCTGGTGCGCGAGGCGCTGCGGGCGGTCCCGTCATCCTTCACGCTGACCAGCCGCAATCCGGAAAAACAGGTGCATCTGGGCGGCAATTCGCTGGTCTTCGGACTGGTCGCCGGGCCGCCCAATGTGCATGACCGCATCAACGGCCGCCGCCAGGGCAACCTGCCCGACTACCAGAATTTCATCCGGCTGGCGCACCACTTCAATGCCATCCACATCATCGGCAACCAGGTGGTGGCGCCGATGGAGCTGCCGGCCAATTCCCGCCATCTCGACACCTACTACGCAAACCTGACGCTGAGCGATCTCTCCTTCCACTGCACGGCGATCGGCCGCGTCCGGGCCATGGACGGGATCAACATGATGGCGATCGCACGCGGCATCAGCGTCGAGGCGATGCGCGCCTCGCCTGGCGTGACCACGATCATCTCGATCAACTCACCACGCCTGTTCGACGACGCCATGGCCGAGGGCCTGATCGCGATGGCCGAACATGGCCAGCCGGTGACCGTCACGCCTTTCACGCTGATGGGCGCGATGACGCCGGTGACGCTGGCCGCAGCGCTCTGCCAGCAGAATGCCGAGGCGCTGTTCGGCGTGGTGCTGACCCAACTCGTCAATCCCGGCACGCCGGTGATGTACGGCGCCTTCACCTCGAACGTCGACATGAAGTCGGGCGCGCCGGCCTTCGGCACACCTGAGAACGTCAAGGCCAACATCATCGCCGGGCAATTGGCGCGGCGCTATAATCTCCCCTACCGCACCTCAAATGCGAATGCCTCCAACGTGGTCGATCTGCAGGCCGCCTACGAGACGGAAATGGCGACGTGGGGCGCGGTGCTCGGCGGCGCCAATTTGATCTACCATGCGGCCGGCTGGCTGGAGGGCGGCCTGACGGCTTCCTATGAAAAACTCGTCCTCGACGTCGAGATCCTGCAGAACATGATGGAGTTCCTGCGCCCGCTGCCGTTCCAGGAGGACGATCTGGGCTTCGAGGCCATCAAGTCGGTACCGGCAGGCGGCCATTTCTTCGGCGCTGAGCACACCATGTCGCGCTACACGACCGCCTTCTACCAGCCGATGCTCTCCAACTGGCAAAACCACGGCGCCTGGGAGGAAGCCGGCGGCAAGGATGCCCTCGAACGGGCCACCGAACTCTGGCAGCAGGCCCTGCACGACTACGAAGAACCGGTGATGGACCCCGCGATCCGCGAAGAGCTCGACGCCTATGTCGCGCGCCGCCGCGAGGAGATCGCCGCCAACCCGGAAGGTTAGGACTCCGATGCCCTATGATCTCGTCATCCGCCACGCGACGCTGATCGCCGGCGACGGCGCGAAACCCTTCGAGGCCGACATCGCCGTCACCGGCGACAGGATCACCGCCATCGGTCGGCTGGACGACGCGACTGGCAGCGAGGAAATCGATGCCAGGGGCAAGGTGGTGGCGCCGGGCTTCATCGACGTCCACACCCATGACGACGGCGCGCTTTTGGCGCCACGCGGCATGGACCCGAAGATCAGCCAGGGCGTGACGACGGTGATCGCCGGCAATTGCGGCGTCAGCCTGGCGCCCCTGCTTCTCGACAGGACACCGCCACCGCCCTTCACGCTGGTGGGCGGCCGGGAGAGTTTCCGTTTCGCTCGTTTTGCCGACTATGTCGCTGAGTTGAAAAAGCGCGGCATCGCGACCAACGCGGCCTTGTTGGTCGGCCACACCACTTTGCGCCAACGCTGCATGCCGGTGACCGACCGTCCGGCCAACGAGGCGGAGACGGCGGCGATGCAGGAAGCCGTGGAGCGGGCGATGGCCGAGGGTGCTTTCGGGCTCAGCACCGGCCTCGACTATCCACCGGCGGTCAACTCCTCGACCGAAGAGGTCAAGGCGCTCGCCGCGACGGCGGCAAGCCTCGGCGGCCCGTATGTCACGCATACGCGCAACTATTTCGAGACGATGGAAGAGGCGATCGAGGAAGCCATCGACATCGCCGACCATGCCGGCGGCAAGCTGTTCATCTCACACCACCAATGCACGGGCCACGCCAATTTCGGCAAGAGCCGTCCGTCCCTGGAAAGGATCGACCAAGCGCGCGAAACGATGGACATCGGCATGGATGTCTATCCCTATGCCGCGAGCTCCACGGTGCTGCGGCTGGAGCGGTGCGATACAGGCCTCAAGATCCTCGTCACCTGGTCCGATCCGCATCCGGAGTTGGCCCGGCGTGAGATCGCCGACATCGCGCGCGAATGGAATTGTTCGGAACGCGAGGCGGGCCAGCGCCTGCTGCCGGCAGGTGCCGTCTATTTCCACCTCGACGAAACGGACGTCCGCAACATCATCGCGCATCCGCGCACCATGATCGGCTCGGATGGCCTGCCGCACGACATCCATCCGCATCCGCGGCTGTGGGGGACGTTTCCGCGTGTGCTCGGGCACTATGCCAGGGATATCGGCCTTTTCAGTCTGGAGGAGGCTGTGTTCCGCATGACCGGCCTGCCCGCGCGGGAATTCGGCATCCAGCAACGTGGCCTGCTGGCGGAAGGCAATTTCGCAGACCTCGTCATCTTCGATCCCGAGACGATCATCGACACCGCCACCTTCGAGCAGCCGCGCCGGCCAGCCGCCGGCATCGAGCAGGTCTTGGTCAATGGCGTATCTGTGTGGCGCGGCGGCAGGGCGACCGGAGCACTGCCTGGCATGGTTCTGAAACCCTCGGCTTCGAAAACGGTTGTCAGAGGCGCGTGCGGCTGCGGCGCCGATCACAGAGCCTCGTAAATCCGGTCGACCGTCTCAAGCGTGTAGACGAACTCCACCGGCCGTGTGCAGCCCCAGCCGCCGAAGGGCTGGCCCGCGAGCGCCTTCAGCGCCTCGGGAAGGCGCAGGATGCCGCCGCCATAGAGCCGGTTGGCCATGTCGAGCATGCCGGTGCGGTGCATGGCCTCGCTCATGCTACCGCAGGCCTCCTTGACCAGCCAGACCCTGAACCCCTGATAGACCGCATCGAACACGCTCTCGGTCACGCAGCTGTCGGTCAGCACGCCGGTCACGATCAGGTTCTCGACCTGGAGCTCGGCAAGCCGTCTTGAAAGGTCGGTGCGGCGAAAGGCGCTCGGCCAGTGCTTGTGGACGACGATGTCGCCGGGCAGCGCCGCCACCTCGGCGCAGATCGCGGCGCCATCGCTGCCGGCCACGGCGGAGCGGAATTCCTCGGTCAGGATCTCTTCCTGCCTTGCATAGCCGTCGCGTTCCTCCGGCTTCACCCAGGCTTGCGCATGGATGACGGGCACGCCGGCTGCGCGGGCGGCTTCGATCAGCGCGGCAGCATTGGCGAGCACCGCGTCATAGCCGATGACCGGCCAGGCGGCACCAGGGCGGTATTCGTTCTGCAGGTCGATGACGAGCAAGGCGGTCGCGGCAAGGTTCATGGCTGTCCCGGGGGGTTGTCGAAGTCGGTGACGAAATGCAAAAGCAGACGGATCGCCTGATCGAGATCGGCGATTTCCATCGCTTCATGCGGGTTGTGGCTGCCGTTCTCGTTGCGCACGAAGATCATGGCGGTCGCAATACCGGCGCCGGCAAAGCTGGCCGCGTCATGCCCCGCTCCGCTCGGCACATGCGGCGCCGGCATTTGCAGCTCGGCGGCGGCGCGGTCCAGCCTCGCGATCAACGCCGGCGACATCGTCGCCGGCTCCCAGGTGAAGCGCGGTCCGGCCTCGAAGCTGACGCCGCGCTTCTTGCCTACTTCTGTGAAAAGCGCGTGCAGCCTTGCCTCGATCCGGTCCAGCACGGCGGCCTCCGCGCTACGCGCATCGAGTGTGAAGCGAAGCTCGCCCAGGACGCGGCTGCCGCCGTGTTGCGCAGGATCCGACTGCACGCGGCCGAAGGTGATGGTGGCTTCATGGCCGTCGCGCTCGAGCGCGTCCCATTCCGCTTCAACGCCGGCGACCAGATCGGCAAAGCCGAGCACGCTGTCATGCCGGGCGAAGCGCGGCTCGGCGCCGGAATGCGCGTAGGCGCCGAGGCAGGTCGCGTCGACATAGCGAAACCCGCCGGCGATCCCGGTGACGATACCGACCGGCGCGCCGGATGCCACAAGGCGTGGTCCCTGCTCGATATGCACTTCGACGAAAGCCGCGATCCGTCCGGCGTCGATGCCCGGCACGCCGCGCCGCACGGCATCAGGGTCGAAACCTTCGTCACGTATGTGATCCGCAAGCGTGCGTCCACTGTCCGACCGCTTCGCCTCCAGCGCTATTGGTTCCAGCAGGCCAAGTGCTGCCTGGCTGCCGGGGTAGGACAGCGGAAACCAGACCGCTTCCTCGGCGCGGGTCGCCAGCACGATCAGGTCGCGCGGCACTTGGATGCCTTGCCCGACCAGTTCGGCCATCACGGCCAGCCCTGCCACCACACCCGCAGCGCCGTCGAAATTGCCGCCATGCGGCACGCTGTCGAGATGCGAGCCGATGACGATCGCCGGCAGGTCTGGGTCGCGGCCTTTCAGCGTCAAATAGAGATTGCCGGCGGCATCGACGCGCGTCGTGGCGCCGAGCTGCTCGGCTTCGTCGCGAATGAGGGCGTGGGCAAAACGCTCGCCGGGCCCATAAGCCGCGCGGGTTACGCCCGGTGGGTCGGCCGTGGCTTGCGCAAGCCTCTCCAGCAGATGCCCGGCCAGGCTGCCGCCGGCCGTGAGTGTGGCATTGCTCATGAAGCTACCTGCCTGGCTTGGGACTCGACGCCGCGCAGCCGGTGCGGCGTGAGATCGTCCATCGAAACGCCCTGCCTAGCGACATCGTCCGGAAAACCCTTGCCGGCGATCAGGCTGGCACAGACCCGCGACAGCGCCGGTGAGGTCTTGATGCCGTAACCGCCCTGCCCGACGAGCCAGACGAAACCCGGCACCTCGTCATCCGGCCCGACCACCGGCGATCCGTCGGCGACGAAGGTCCGCAAGCCCGCCCATGAGCGCGATACACGCTGCACCTCGATCGTGGTCGCCCTTTCGAGACGCTCGGCGCCGATGGCGACGTCGATGTCTTCGGCATAGGCGTCCATCGGCGCTGAGGGCGTCGCATCGGCCGGCGAGACGAACAGCTGCCCTGCATCGGGTTTGAAGTAGAACTCGGCACCGACATCGTTGACCAGCGGCCAATCTGATATGTCGATACCGGCGGGCGCCGGAATGTTGAAGGCGGTGCGGCGCTTCGGCTGCAGGCCGACCGGGCGCACCCCTGCCATGATGGCGACCTCGTCGCCCCAGGCGCCGGCGGCATTGACGAGCATTGGCGCGCGAAAGGTCCCCGCCGGCGTCTCGACCCGCCACTGGCCGCCCTGCCGGTCGATCGCCGTCACGCCGGCATTGGTGACGATGCGCGCGCCGCGCGCGCGGGCGCCGCGCAGATAACCTTGGTGCAGGCCGTTGACGTCGATGTCCATCGAATGCGGTTCGATATAGGCGCCGGCGAGATAGTCCGCGCGCAGCACCGGTACGCGGGCGATCGCTTCGGCCGACGTCATGGCGACGATGGAGGGCACAAGCGCCTGCGCGACCGCCAGATCCTCCCGCAGGAGATCGATCTGATCGGCGCGGGCCACGGTGATCATGCCGCGCTTGCCAAGCAGCGGGTAATCGGTGAAGCCAGCCGGCGGCTCGGTCAGGAAAGACCGGCTGGCAAGCACGATCCGGCGGATGATGCCGTTGCCGTAGTTTTCGGTAAAGCTCGCGGCCGAGCGCCCGGTCGTGTGGTAGCCGCAATGGCTTTCCCGCTCGAGCAGCACCACCTTTGCGGAGCGGGATATCTCGAAGGCCGCACCGGCACCGGCCATGCCGCCGCCGATAATGATGACGTCCGTTTCCTCGGCGGCATTCATCTCGACCCATCCATCAACATGATTGCCCGGCCTTCGCGCGGCACGGCAGGCGGCTCACCCAGGCGTCCGCGCCGCGCGCGGTCGCGAGCGCCGCGCCCCTCGGCCAGATTCTCCGCCAGCGAATTTTGCGCGGCGCAATCTGCAAGCGCGAGATCGGTGACAAAGGGCACCGGCCTGCCGGCGATCGCCATGCCTTTCAGCCGCGCCCAGACGGCGCGCCGCTTGCGCACCTGATGCGACTGCAACTCACTGATCTCGGCAAAGCCGGTCTCGCGCTTGATCTCCAGCGCACCGGCTTCGACCGCCGCGTCGAACAGCTCGAGGCCGCGCCTGGTGCGCACGACGACCCCGTTGAGTGGTTCGTCCTCGACGGCCGGTCCGCCATTCAGCCAGGCATCAGACACGGCAATGTCCGCCACCTGGCCGATCGCGTCCGGACAGATCTTGCAGCGCGGCTGGATCATCCATTTGTCCTCGTCCTCCCACAGCTGCCGATAGGTGAGTTCGAAGGTGCGGCCGTCCCTGGTTTCGATCCGGTTGAGGCCGGGATTGCCATGGCCGCGATAGCGAAACAGCGCGAGCTCGTCCTCGCTGAGGCCAAAACGCTGCAGCACCTGTTCGGACTTCGTCAGGTCCGATGCGCCGCCGCAGACGAAGGCCAAAGCATAGCGCATGTACCGGTCGACGCGGGGATCGATCCGCGCCAAATTGCGCACGGCGCTGATGTCGCAAGGCTTGGCGATCAGCGCGAAGGGTTCGCCGCGATCGAGGATTTCGCCGAAATCCACCAAGGTCGCAGCCGGCCCATAGCGAGAGCCGGCGCCCTCAAGCATCGAAGCGGCATCGAAGCTCAGTCGCCTTTCGCTGCGCATCGGCTGGGACTGCGATGCCGCGACATGCAGCACGAATTTGACGCGCCCGGAGCTCAGCAGGAACTGGCCGAGCGCCGTCAGCACCCCGCCGCCGGAACCGATAAACCGCACGGTCGGGTTTTTCGCGCGGCCAAGCACGAGCTGTTCGGCAGGCCCCCAAACGGTATCCGTCAAAGTGGCTTCCCTCATATGCGCCAGCGGCGGACCGGCGATGCGCGTTCCCGGGCAGACGGCGTTGATCCGCTGCAGCGTCGGTCTGTCCAGCGCCTGCATCGCCACCGGCCGCTCGCGCCCTTCCGGCGTCATCACCATCTCGACCTTGCCGGGACCGGCGATCGAACGGCAGAGCCCGCAACCGATGCAGAGACCGTTTTCGACGATCTCGCCGAGCGACAGCGGCTCGGTCGCGGGCGGCGCCGTGTCCTGGCTGGTTTCGCTGGGGGCCATCACGTTTCGATCTCAGGCCGGTTCCGAAATGCGCCGGTACTGGTCGGGGCGGCGATAGAGCGCGAAGTTGAAATTCACCTTCCGGCAGGTCTCGATCAGGTCGAGATCGGCGCGGTGGACGATGGCCTCGTCGTCGAGCGACATCGCCTGCGCGGCGATCTCGCCGGTCGGCGCGATGATGCAGGACCCGCCGATCAGTGCCTGGCCGTCTTCGAGCCCCGCCTTGGCGGCCGCCGCCACCCACAGCGTGTTCTGGTAGGCACCGGCCTGCATCGGCAGATGGTTGTGGAACATTCTGAGATGCGCCAGCGCCGGCGCCTCGTCGAGCAGCAGCGGCGTGTTGTAGCCGAGCAGGGCCACCTCGGCGCCATTGAGGCAAAGCATGCGGTAGGTTTCTGGCCAGCGGCGATCGTTGCAGATCGCCATGCCGACACGCACGCCGCGATAGTCGAAGACCGGAAAGCCGAGATTGCCCGGTTCGAAATAGCGACGTTCGAGATGCGTGGTGATGCCTTCCTCCGGCTCGCTCGACCCCGGCACATGCATCTTGCGGTAGCGGCCGATGAACCGCCCGTCCGGGCCGACAAGGTCCATGGTGTTGAAATGGCGCGTGCGGCCGTCTTCCCTTGCGATCTCGCAATAGCCGACCGCGAAGCCGATCTTGAGGCGGGCGGCGGCATCATAGAGGCGTCGCGTTTCGGGCCCCGGCATTGCGCTTTCGAAAAAGGCGTCGATCTCCGCCTGATCGTCGATGCGCCAGCGCGGGAAGAAAGTGGTCAGCGCCATCTCGGGGAACACGGCAATCTCCGCCCCGGCGGCAGCGGACTGTTCCAGCAAGTGGATGAGGCGATCGACCGTCTCGCTCCGCGTCGCACTGCGCTGGATTGGCCCGGTCTGGGCGACCGCGATAGTCAGGCATCGAGCCACGGCATCGTCTCCTCGACTGGTTTTCCCGAGCGGGCCGGATCGGCGGCGCTGCGCTCCACGAACTGTCCGAACCCCGGCTGCACCTGGAGTTCGCCGTCGGCGACAACCGGCACGCCGCGCACCAGCACAGTGGTCGGCTTGCCCGTCACGCTCCTGCCCTCATAGGGCGTGAAGTCGACACGCGAATGCAGCGCCCGGTGCCCGAGCGTCCAGGTCACTGTCGGATCCCACAGCGCCAGATCGGCATCGAGGCCGACCGCTATGCGCCCCTTGGCATGGGCCAGGCCATAGATCGCGGCCGCGTTGCGCGAGGTGAGATCGAGATAGCGCTCGAGCGTCAGGCGGCCGCTCAGCAGTCCCTCCGAGAAGAGCAGCGGCAGACGAGTCTCGATGCCGGGAATGCCGCTCAGCGTGGTGGTGAAGTCGGGTGTCTGCGACCGAGCGATCTTGTCGGCGAAGAAATAGGGCGAATGGTCCGACGACCACAGGTCGATGCCGCCATCGATCAGCGCCTGCCACAGATGCCGATGGCTGCGCGGCGAACGCGGCGGCGGCGAAAAGACGAAGCGCGCCGCATCAAGGGCCGGCCGGTCGAGGTCGGCGGCGCCGATGAACAGATATTGCGGGCAGGTCTCGGCGATCGCATCCACACCACGAGCTCGCGCCCGCGCCACCTCCTCGGCCGACTGCCAGGAGGAGACGTGGACGATGGTCATGCGCGCGCCGGTCATTTCGGCGAAGGCCAACGCACGATGCGTTGCCTCCCGCTCCATCGTCTCGCTATGGGCAACGACATGGTAGCGGATATCGGTGCGGCCGAGATCGATCAGGCGCTGCCGCGTGCGCCTTATGGCGGCGTCGTTCTCGGCATGGACCATGACGATCCAGCCAAGCCTATGGGCAGCATCGAGCACCCTGAAGAACAGATCGTCGTCGACGGCAAAGCCCTGATAGGTCATGAACAGCTTGACCGACGCGATACCGCGGCCGGCGAGCAGCGAGAGCTGTTGCTCGACATCCGGGCCGGTGCCCATGGTCACCACCGCGTGCAGCCCGTAATCGATCACCGCGCGCCCTGTGGCACGGTCGAGCGCTCGATCGATGGCGGCGACGGTGCTCATCTCTGGACCCGGCATGCCGAACGGGACGATGCATGTCGTGCCACCGAAGGCAGCCGAGATGGTGCCGGATTCGAAATCATCCGCATTGCCGGCCCCGCCCCAGACCGGCTGGTCGAGATGGCAATGGGCATCGATGCCGCCCGGCATGACCCAACGACCGCCGGCGCCGATCAAGGATTTGCCGGCCAGGCCCGTCCCGATGGCGGCGATGCGGCCGTCGTCGATGGCGATATCGCATTCGGCCCAACCGTCGTCGAGGGCCACGCGTCCGCCTTTGATCACCAGCTCATGCATTCGGTTTGCCCACCCCAATCGGCGTCAGCCGACCGCCGCCGTCACCATGATCTCGACGCGATACTGGTCGCCGGCAAGCCGCGCCTCCACCGTCGCGCGCACCGGCATGGCGCTGCGGTCGATCCAGGCATCCCAAGCCGTATTCATCATGTCGAAGTCGGCGATGTCGCGCAGCCAGATCTGGGCGCTCAGGAGTTTCGACTTGTCGCTGCCGGCCTTGGCCAGAAGCGCATCGATCTTGGCGAATATCTGCTTGGTCTGCGCGGCGGTGTCGCTTGAAAGGTCGTCCGCCGTCAGGCCGGAGACATAAACGGTGCCGTTATGGCGCAGCACCCGGCAAAAGCGTTGTCCGTTCTCAAGACGTTCGATCGTCATCTGCGGGTCCCCTCTCGATCTTTGGCAGGCGACCTATCGTAGGGAGCGCACAAAAGGACTGTAAAGCCTTTCGCAGGGCGCAACGCCGTTTTCCGCCGCCGGGATGGCCAAAAAAAATGACGCCATAGCCGTGTCAATCTTCGCTTGCAGCAGGCATGACTGGGTGTAGCTTCTGTCTGGGAGAGCAGACGCCGGCCAGCGGGACTGCAAAGGGGAGCCGTCGCAATGCATATGAATCCGGCGTCGGTCATTGATCCTGCTTGCGATCTCCGGCGCCCGTCCTAGCCGGCCGACGGCGGCATTCATGGGGTCGATCGCTCAATCCGCGATGCGCTTGTGGCGGAACGCCGAGCGCTCCCGCGCCACGTTGCCGATGATGGCGAGCGTCTGTCTCGCCTGCATCGGCAGCGCCATGCTGACGACAGCGGTGTCGTTCCACCTCGGCAAAGCCGGCGTCGATCCCGGAACCGTGCAGATCGTGCTGACCGCCTATCCGGCCGGTTTCCTGATCGGATGCCTGATGACGCGTCCATTGGTCACCCACTACGGCCATGAGCGGACATTCCTGCTCGTCCTGGCAACCGCGCTGCTGTCGGCCCTGGGCTTCGTCGTGACCGACTTCATGCCGGCATGGTTCTGCTTGCGGCTGCTCGGCGGCATGTCGATGGCCTCGATGTTCGTCGTCTGCGAGAGCTGGATCAATCTCTATGCCGAACAGCACAATCGCGGCTCGCTGTTCGCGCTCTACATGCTGACGACGGCGATTGCCGTGCTGCTTGGCCAGGTCCTGGTGGCGATGGTCGGTCCGCAATCTCCGCATCTGTTTCTGGTCGCGATGGCGACGGTGCTTGTGGCCTTTGCGCCCAACTTCGCCGGGCTGCGCTGGCCGGCGCTGCCTTCGGTGCTAAGCGATCCGGCGCGCGCGCCCGGAGGCAAGGCAGACAGGCGGCTGGGGCCGCTGGCGCTCTTCAGGCTGGCGCCGGTGACGGTCGTGGCGATTTTCCAGGGCGGCATTACCAACATGAACGTCTTCGTGCTGACGCCTCTTTACGGAACGCAGATCGGCCTGTCGGCGGCGGCCACGGTCTGGCTGGTGACCACGATAAGCATTGCCGGAATGGTGGCGCAGGCCCCGGTCGGCTGGCTTTCTGACCGTTTCGACCGCCGCCTGATACTGCTGGTGCAAGGGCTGGTGTCGGTGACGGCCTGCGCCTTGATCGCCTGGGGCGGCACTTTGTCGGTGCCTCTGCTCTTCGTGCTGTTCTTCATCTATGGCGCCACGGCGCTGACGATCTATCCGGTGGCGATGGCCTTCGGCGCATCGCAGCTTCATAGCCGGCACATGGTCGCCGCCTCCGGCACGCTGCTCCTGCTCTACTCGATCGGCAATGTGGCAACGCCGGGCGTCGCCGCAGGGTTGATGGCGCATCTTGGACCTCCCGCCATGTTCCTGCTGCTCGGCGGCGGCGCTGCCCTGGTCACGTTGGCCGCCTGCTACAATCTTCTGCGCCGGCCGGTCACGGCGCCGGTCATGCAACGTATCGAGGAACGGGTTTGAGGAGGCCGCGATGAACCGTCTCGAAGGCAGCGCTGTCCTCATAGCAGGCGCCGCAAGCGGCATTGGCGCGGCCATTGCCCGGCGCTGCGTCGCGGAAGGCGCCGGCGTGATCTGCGCCGATTATGAGCTGGAGGCGGCGCAAGCCCTTGCCGATGAGCTCGGCGCCGCCGCTTCCGCCTGCGGCTGCGATGTGACCGATGCGGAGCAGGCACGCAGCGCCGTCGACATCGCAAGGCAGCGCTTCGGCCGGCTGGACGGACTGGTGCACAACGCCGCCGCGCCATCGACCAATGCCACCGTCGTCGAGCTCGACGAACGGTCCTGGCGCCGCGAACTCGACGTCAGCCTGACCGGTGCGTTCCTGATGAGCAAGTTCGCGGTGCCGTTGATCGCGGCGGGTGGCGGCGGCTCGGTGGTGTTCATCGGCTCGCAGTTTGGACGCGTCGCCACCGCCAATGCCGTCGCCTATTGCGCCGCCAAGGCGGGGCTGATCCATCTCGCCAAGGCGATGGCGGTCGACCACGCGCCGGACAAGGTGCGCGTCAACAGCCTGTCGCCGGGCGCGGTGGCGACAGCGCGCCTGCTGCGCAGATTTCCGGACTTCGAGGCCGCCAATGCGGGCCTTGGCCCCGCCCATCTGCTCGGCCGCATCGCAGAGCCGGATGAGATCGCCGCGGCGGCCGCTTTCCTTTTGTCATCGGACGCATCCTTCGTCACCGGATCCGACATGCTCGTGGACGGCGGCTATGCAACGCGCTGACCCTGTTCGCTCAACTTCAAAGGAGTTCGCATGACACTGCTCGTCACCGGAGGCACCGGCTTTGTCATGAGCGTGGTCGCACGCGCATGGCTGGATCGTGATCCGCAAGCCCGTGCCGTGATCCTCGACCGGTCCGGCCTCGACGCGGCGGCCGAAAAGCATTTTGCCCCGGTGCGCGACCGGCTCACGGTGATCGCCGCCGATGTCCTCGACCCGAAGGCTTGGTCGGTTACTCTCGACAGGCAAGGCATCACGGCAATCGTGCATGGCGCGACGATCACGCCGATTTCGCGCGGCAGCGTTTCGGAGGCAAAACGCCAGCCGGAGGCTGAAGACCCGGCCCGCATCGTCGACGTCAATCTCATGGGCACCGTACGGATGCTTGACTGGGCGCGCGCGCGACCGGGTCTCAAGCGCTTCGTCTATGTCAGCTCCGGATCCGTCTACCGCCACAATGGCCCCGACTGGAGCAGCGAGCCGTTGCCTGAAGACGGCTATGTCGCGCCGCTGACGCTCTACGGCATCTCGAAATTCGCCTCCGAGATGGTCACCAACCGCTATGCCGACCTGTTCGGCCTGTCGGCGGTCTCGGTGCGGCTTGCTTCGGTCTACGGCCCGATGGACCGCGCCACCGAGAGCCGCAACTTTCGTCATGTTCCCAACCGCGTCGCGCATATGGCCCTGGCTGGCGAGACGATCAGGCCGAACAGTCTTGAGCCGGTCGGCGACTACACCGCCTCGTCCGACGTTGCCGCCGCGATCCTCGCGCTGATCGATGCACCGCGCCTCAATTACCGCCACTACAACATCGGCTCCGGCTCCAGCCAGACCATCGGCGAGATCATCGGCTGGGCAAGGGAACGCGTGCCCGGACTGAAAGTCGAGGTGACATCGGGAGATGACGCCAACATCGTCCAGGACGTGAGACTGAAAGGCGGCATGTGGGGCGCCTATGACATCGCCCGCATCCTGCGCGACACCGCATGGCGGCCGCGTCCCGGCAAGGAAGCGTTCCATGCCTACATGGACTGGATCGCCGCCAACGAAACGAGCTGAGAGGAATTTGCCATGACGCCGAGCGCTGCCTCGCAACCGGCCCAGCCGCGCGACTTCGTCGGCTATGGTCCGCGCCCACCCTTCATGACCTGGCCCGGCGGCGTCAAGCTCGCCATCAACCTCGTGCTCAACTACGAGGAGGGCTCGGAATATTCCTGGCCCGAAGACGGCCGCAACGACAATTGGGGCGAATACAATCTCACCTCGAGCCCGCCGGTGCGCGACCTCGGCACCGAGACGCATTTCGAATATGGCAGCCGCGCCGGTGTCTGGCGCCTGGCGCGACTCTTCGATCGCTACGACATCCCGATCACCATCTCCGCTTGCGCGGTGGCGCTGGAGCGCAACCCGCCCTTCGTCGAATGGATGAAGACGCGACGGCACGATCTGCTCGGCCACGGCCTGCGTTGGATCGATTATACGACCATGGAGCGCAGCGAGGAAAGGCGCCAGCTGCATGAAGCGATCGCGCTCTACGAGAAACTGCTGGGGAGGCGGCCCCTCGGCTGGAACTGCCGCTCGCTGCCTAGCGTCAACACGCGCGATCTGCTCGTCGAGGAAGGGGGCTTCCTCTACCACTCCGATCCCTGCAACGATGACCTGCCTTATTTCGTCGACCATCGGGGCACGGAAATCCTGGTCGTGCCCTATTCCAAGACGCTCAACGACAGCCGCTATCTGGTGGCGCCGGGCTACAGCAATCCGCGCGACTTCGCCGAGGATTGCCGCTCGGCGATCGACTACATGCTCGACGAGGCCGATGAGACCGGCGGCCGCATGCTGACTATCGGCATCCATGCGCGCTGGATGGGCCAACCCAACCGGGCCTCCGGGCTGCGCGAGGTGATCGAGCACGTGAAGAAAAAGCCAGTCGCTGCCTTTGTGCGCCGCCAAGACATTGCCCGATTCTGGCTGGAGAACCATGCCGGCTTCGAGCGGCGCGGCTGACGGAAGCAAGACGACATGTTTGAAACGCTGATCCGGGGGGCCACCATCGTCAACGCCGAAGGGTTCGAGCGGCGCGATGTGGGTATTACCGATGGCCGTATCGCGGCGCTGGTCCAGCCTGGCGAGACGGCTTCGGCCAGGACCGTCATCGATGCGGCCGGCACCTATCTGCTGCCCGGCCTGGTCGACGCGCACGCGCATTTGCGCGAGCCCGGCCTGACGCACAAGGAGGACTTTTTCTCCGGCACGCATGCCGCGGCCCTTGGCGGCGTTACGACGGTGCTCGATATGCCGACCGATGAGCCATGGACGGCCACGGCCGAACAGCTTGCCGACAAGATGACGCTGACTGAGGCCCGCATCCATGTCGATGTCGGCTTGCAAGCCGTGGTCAGCCGCAACCTGTCGCTTATCCCTCGCGTGCTGGACTTGGCGCCGGTCTCGTTCGAGCTGTTCACCGCCGATGTGCCCGATGACTTCCTCTTCGCGACGTCCGACGCCGTGGCCGAGGCGTTGAAGGCTTTCGCCGGCAGCGACACTTTGATCGGCATCTCGCCTGGCGATCAATCGATCCTAACCGGCAGCACAGCGCGCGACCGCTCCGGCAACATCGCCGCCTTTCAGGCCAGCCGGACGCCCCTGGCCGAAGCTAACGGCATCGCCCGGGCGCTCATCGCCGCCGCCTCGA